>JAEWCI010000295.1 GCA_023390705.1 Pseudomonadota bacterium | reverse complement strand
TCAACCTGGCCCGCGCCGCTTCCCCCCGGCACTACCAGACGGACCCCGAACATACCCTGCTGACCTGCGTGCTCGGCACCCGCCACCTGCTGCGCCTGGCCGAGGCGACCGGGGCCCGGTTCCTGCAGGCCTCGACCAGCGAGATCTACGGCGACCCGGAGATCCATCCGCAGACGGAGGCCTACTGGGGTAATGTCAATCCCACCGGACCGCGCGCCTGCTACGACGAAGGCAAGCGCGCGGCCGAGACCCTGAGCTTCGACTACCTGCGCGCCGGACGCGCCGATGTGCGCGTCGCCCGCATCTTCAACACCTATGGTCCCCGTATGCGCGCCGATGACGGGCGCGTTGTCTCAAATCTCGTCACCCAGGCGCTCGCGGGCGCGGATATTACCGTCTATGGCGACGGCAGCCAGACTCGTTCCTTCTGCTTCGTCAGCGACCTGATAGAAGGGCTGGTGCGGCTTGCTGCCATGGAGAGCCCGGTGCCCTGTGCGGTCAATCTCGGCAACCCTAACGAGCTGCGTGTCACCGAGCTGGTGGACCGGGTGTTGGCGCTTACCGGTTCGCGCTCTGCCGTGGTGCGGCGGCCATTGCCGGTTGATGATCCACGCCGGCGCAGACCGGATATCGCACTCGCGCGGCGGCTGCTCGGCTGGCAGCCGCGCGTGCCGCTGGAGGTGGGCCTGCAGGCCACCGTCGCCTGGTTCGAGGAAGAGATGCGCCTTGCCGGCGCCGTCCGGCCACCCGCCAATGATGACCTGCCCACCGCGAGGCCGCTGATGGCCGGGTTGCCTCGGACGGAACAGGAAAAGCCGCGGGAGCGTGGCCGGGCTGGCGGCCGTGCCCCTGGCACGCAGCGCGCCGCAACCTGGGGCGACGCCTGAATCCGCTCAGGCGTCGCGCCTTGCCGCCAGGGCGCGGAGTTCCGCTGCGACACGCCTGATCACGGCGCCCCAATCGCCCGGGCGTGGCTGGCGGAACAGGCGCATGGTGGGATACCAGGGGCTGTCATCCCGTCCTTCCATCCAGCGCCAGTCAGCCTCGTGCGCGAGCAGTGTCCAGACGGGCAGGCCAAGCGCGCCGGCGAGGTGCGCCGGCATGGAATCGACGGAAATGACCAGGTCGAGCCCGGTCATGATGCGGGCCGCCTCCAGCACGTCGTCCGAGCCGGACCGGATACCGAAGCCTGATGGCCGCTCCGCCAATCCATCGCCGCGCTGCAGGATGTGGAGCTCGACTTCCGGGAGATCGGCCAGGGGATGCAGTGCGGTGACAGGTACGGATCGGCTCTGGTCCCAGTCACCGGCCCGCCAGACGAGGCCGACAGCAAGACCCTGGCGGGACGGCTGTGGCGTCACTGGCGCGGGATGCAGGTAGGGTACGCTGGCCGGCAATGTGGCCGGCGTGACGCGGAAGAGATGCGGCAGCTCCATGATCTCCAGGTCAATGTCGTATTCGACTTCCGGAATGCCATCATGCAGCGGCAGCAATCGGCCTGTCCCCGGCATGGTGCGGAGCAACGGGATCAGCGCGGGTTGCGCCCAGATGGTCAGGCCCGCGGCAAGGGCCCTGACCTGCGGCGCGAAACGGATGAACTGGATGGTGTCGCCAAGTCCGTGATAGCAGCGGAGGAGAACATGCCGGCCCATGATCGGCTGGCCATTCCAGATGGCCTGCAGATGCCGCGGCTTCGTCCAGTCCTCGGTGCCGCCCCGCGCGAGGAGCGCCGCGTCGCTGATACGCCAGGCGAATTCCCATTCGCCGCGCCGCATGTGACGCATCCAGCACATGCCTGGGTCTTCCGGGAGGAGGCCGCGCGATCCCAGCGTCATTCCTCGCTGTCGCTCAGGCGCTCCCGCAGGCGGTGGGCGATGCCCGAGACGGCAGTGGTGCGGCCCAGTTCCTGCGCCTCCGGGTCAACCACTTCACGCGCGATGCCGAGCTCGGTGCTGATCCGCTCCAGCATCTGAAGCACCTTCGTCACTTCCTGCTCCGCCAGAAGGCTGATCTGCAGGTCCAGGTGGCTACGCTCATCGGCCAGCGCGCTCATGCGGTTCTGTTTGATCAGCACGAAGGTGGCAAGCAGCACCCCTTCCATGGAGACAATCATGCACAGAAGTTGGAACGGATAGGGATCGAAGGCCGGAAGGATTGGGATAAGCCCGGTGTTGATGGACGCCCAGGCGATGAACCAAGCCAGATGCAGCAGGACGAAGACGACGGTGCCCGCGAAGCCGGCGATGAGGTCGGCAACCCGGTCGGCAAGGGAGCGGCGCTGCGCTGCTTCCTGCTCCAGCCGAATCACAGCCTCGATATTGCGGATGGCAGCCTGTGGCTCATTGCCTTCCGCTGCTTCGGTGCTGGTTGCTGCCATTTCGCCCCTTCTTCGCATGGTGGGGAAGAAACGCATCAGGGCTGCCCCCGGTGGCATGCCGCGCGACGACCCGGGCATTGCCCGGCTACCCGCCACCGCGCCGGAACCGGCGCGCCGCGCGGGAAGGCAGGAGGTTCAGCCATGTGCCCAGGTGCCGTCGAATGTGGCCGGCATCACAGCGTAGGGCAGAAGGGCCGAGGTACCACAGGGCGGCAATCGAACTGCGCGGAGCGCGCAGGAAGGAAGAAACGGAGGTCGCAGATGTTGCCGAACCTGGAACGCTTCGTCCGAATCCCCGACTGGTGCCTGACCACGGTCGAGATCCTCTATCACATGCCGGATCACCCCGGCCTTCTGCAGAGTTTTGTCTGGCAGAAGCTGGATCGCGCGCCCAACTTCCCTGAACTCTCCAGGTTCTTGAACTTCTGGCGGCGTGAGATCGAGGCCCCCCTGCATTCGGTCCGGGTTGCCTCTTACGGCCTCATACATCC
>JAEWCI010000237.1 GCA_023390705.1 Pseudomonadota bacterium | reverse complement strand
GCCGTGCGCCTGCTGCACGAGGCCGGCGTGCCGCGCGGGGTGCTGCACCTGCTGCCCGGCCGCGGCTCCTCGATCGGCGCGTCCCTTATGGCCGACCCACACATCTCGGGCGTGGCCTTCACCGGCGGCACGGAGACGGCGCGGGCGATCGCCCGGGCACTGGCGGAACGCAGCGGGCCGCTCGTACCGCTCATTGCCGAAACCGGCGGCATCAACGCCATGGTCGTGGACAGCAGCGCATTGCCCGAACAGGTGGTGCAGGATGTGCTCACTTCGGCCTTCGGCTCCGCCGGGCAGCGTTGCTCGGCGCTGCGCCTGCTCTGCCTGCAGGAGGAGGTGGCCGACCGGATGCTGGAAATGCTGGCCGGCGCGGCGGCGGAATTGCGGCTGGGGGATCCGCAGGACCCGGCGACCGATATCGGCCCGGTGATTGACGAGGCGGCGCGGGAAGGGCTGGAAGCCTGGTGCCATGGCCTCGGCGCGCCGCCGCTGTTCCAGGTGCCGGTCCCGGCTGGCCTGGAAGCGCGCAACGGCTCCTTCTTCGCCCCCCGCGCCTATGCGCTGCCCTCGGCCCTTGCACTGGGAAAGGAGGTGTTCGGGCCTGTCCTGCATGTGGTGCGCTGGCGCGGCGGGGCGCTCGATACCCTGCTGGACGAGGTTGCGGCGAGCGGCTTCGCGCTGACCCTCGGCGTGCACAGCCGGATCGAATCCGTCCAGCGCCGGGTGGCGGAGCGGCTGCGGGTGGGCAACACCTATGTGAACCGTAACCAGGTGGGCGCCGTGGTCGGCGTGCAGCCCTTCGGCGGACACGGGCTCTCGGGCACGGGGCCGAAGGCAGGCGGACCCTTGACGCTGTTCCCCTTCGCCACGGAGCTGACGGTCAGCGTCAACACCGCGGCGGCCGGGGGCAACGCATCGCTGCTGGCGATGGATGCGGGGGGCGGGTAGCGGGAGCGGGTCGCCCGGAGCGGGATCGCCGAAAAGCGTGAATCACGCGACAAAACAGGAAGCTGGGCCATTTTCGGTGCGAGGAGTCGCACCGAACACGGTCCGGCCTTCGAGATTCTCGCCTGCTCCACGCGTCCCGGCGGACCCGCCGCAGGCGATCACGTTCCGGCCGATGTGCCGGGATGGTGCCCATACCCGGGCAGCCGCCAGCAGCAATGCGCCCCACGGCGCGGCCCGGCAAACCCGCCGGGCCCGATGACCTGGCGTGCCTTTCAGCAGCCTGTCAGGCCGCCGCCTTGCGCTGCCTTTGGCTTTCCGTCTTCAACTGGCCGCTGGCGGCCAGGTTGTCGGGGCCGCGCGGCCGGCGGATGGGGCTGGAATAGCCGGCATCGTTCAGGATCTCGGCGAAGCGCTGGGTCGCCTCGCGGGTCGAAGTCTCGAAGGGCGCGCCGGGCCAGGGATTGAAGGGGATCAGGTTCACCTTGGCCGGCAACCCCTTCAGCAGCCGCACCAGCTCCCGCGCCTCGGCCTCCGAATCGTTCACGCCCTTCAGCATGACGTATTCGAAGGTGATGCGCCGGGCATTGCTGGCACCGGGATAGCGGCGGCAGGCAGCCAGCAATTCCGCGATCGGGTATTTGCGGTTCAGCGGCACGATCTCGTCGCGCAACTCGTCCCGCACCGCGTGCAGCGAGACGGCGAGGTTCACCCCCAGCTCCTCGCCGCAACGGTCCATCATCGGCACCACGCCGCTGGTCGAAAGCGTGATGCGCCGGCGCGAGAGGCCGATGCCCTCGCCATCCATGATGATCTTCAGCGCCTTCGCCGTATTCTCGTAATTGTAGAGCGGCTCGCCCATGCCCATGACGACGATGTTGGACAGGAAGCGCGGCTCGTCCTTCGGGCTCGGCCATTCGCCATAGCTGTCCCGCGCCGCCATGAACTGGCCCACGATCTCCGCCGCGCCGAGGTTGCGCACCAGCTTCTGGGTGCCGGTGTGGCAGAAGCGGCAGGAGAGCGTGCAGCCCACCTGGGTGGAGATGCAGACCGCGCCGCGGTCCTCCTCCGGGATATAGACCGTCTCCACCTGCTGCCCGTCGCGAAATTTGAACAGCCATTTGCGGGTGCGGTCGCTGCTGGTCTGCTCCGTCCCCACTTCCGGCCGGCCGACCACGAAGCGCTCCGCCAGCTTCGCCTGCATCGGCTTGGCGATGGTGGTCATCCGGGCGAAGTCGGTTTCGCCCTGGTGGTAGATCTGGTGCCAGAGCTGCTTGGCGCGGAAGGGCTTCTCGCCCATCGCCACCATCTCGGCCGTCAGTTCCTCGCGCGAAAGCCCCACCAGGTCGCGCCGGCCATCCGGCAGGGTCGCGGCGGGCGGAGCGAAGAGCGCGGCCTTGGCGAGGATGCGCTCACGCTCGGCCGCCGTCAGTTCGGCAGCGTCGCTCATCGTCGGCCTCCGGAGGCCGGGCATTCGCGGGAGATGGCATCATAGGCCGCGCTGAAGCCGGCCAGCGAGACCGTGTCGCTCGCCTGGCCTCGGCCATTCGGGCCGGGGCCGCGGGCCACCGCATCCCGCCCGTTGCGGAAGGCGGCCACCGCGGCGCGGCCGTCCCGGGCGAAGGCGCTGTCCTGGGCAGTGTAGAAGGGCAGTTCGGTCTGGCCGACCGTGATCTTCACGGGGTCCCCGCCATCGCTGTTGCGCGGGTAGCTGTAGCCGGCGCGGAAGGCCACCTGGTCGCGCCCGTTCGGGCGGTGCGTCACCACCAGCATCACCGACTGGGCATTGCGGCTGGGCACGCCCTCGGTGCGGGAAGCGCGCGCGAAGGCGTAGCAGATCTTCTGCCCGCCCTCGGTATGGGTAGCCGCCGTCCAGGACTGGAATTCGCCCAGCCGGTGCGGCCTGGCCTGCGGCGCCTGCCGTTGCGCCGCAACCTCCAGGGTTGGGGAGAGCAGGAAGGCCAGGACGGCTGGAAGGAGAAACCCGCGCATAGGCCCTAGATACGTGCGCCGGCCGCCGGCAGCAACGGCCGCTTCTCGGGTCTGCCCTGCGCCGGGCGGAAAGCCGCTGCCGCCATTTCCCTGAATGCCGCAAGCGCCTATGCCCCAGGGCATGACCGACGCCACCGACCAATTGCTCGCCGCCCAGTACGAGGCCTATCCCTACCCCGCCCGTGACCCGCGGGAGGAAGCGAAGCGCCTGGTGGTGGGCAGCCCCAGCCATCTGCGGGAAGTGGACCACTGGATCTTCGCCGCGCGCCGCCCCGCCAGCCAGCCCTTTCATGCCCTGGTGGCCGGCGGCGGCACCGGCGATGCCACCATCATGCTGGCGCAGCAGATGGCTTCGGCCGGGCGCGAGGGCAGCGTGACCTGGCTGGACCGCTCCATCGCCGCCCGGCGCATCGTCGAGGCCCGGGCGGCGGCGCGCAGACTGGACAACATCCGCTTCGTCGAGGGCTCCATCCTGGAACTGCCCGGCTCCGGCCTCGGCCCCTTCGACTACATCGACTGCTGCGGCGTGCTGCACCACCTGCCGGACCCGCTGGAGGGGCTGAAGGCGCTGCTTGGCGTGTTGGCGCCGGGCGGCGGGCTGGGGCTGATGGTCTATGCCCCGCATGGCCGCACCGGGGTCTACATGATGCAGGATGCGCTGCGCCTGCTTGCCCCCGCCGGGGAACCCCCGGCCGCCCGGGTGGAGGTGGCCAAGCGGCTGTGGCGGCAGGCGCCGGAGACCGCCTGGCTGCGGCGCAACCCCTGGCTGAGCGACCACATCTCCGGCGGTGATGCCGGGCTCTACGACCTGCTGCTGAACCCGCGCGACATTGCCTTCACCGTGCCGGAACTGGCGGCGCTGGTGGCGCAGGCCGGGCTGCGCGTCACCTGCTGGGTGGAGCCGCTGCGCTACGACCCGGACACCTATCTCTCGGACCCGAAACTGCGGGCCCGCACCGCGACGATGACGCCCCTGCAGCGCGCCACCCTGGCCGAGGCGATCACCGGCAACATGGGCATCCATATCGTCTATTGCGTGCGCGCCGATGCGCCCGAACTGGTACCGCCCTGGGAAAGCCCCGAAGCCGTGCCGGTGCTGCGCGAGATGGACGGGCCTACCCTGGCCAAGGGCTTGCCGGCGGATGGCGTGCTGCCCGTCAGCTTCGACGGGCTGCGCGTGCCGCTGCCGCTGCCGCGCTTGGCCCGCGCCATCTTCCAGCGGGTGGACGGGCGGCGCAGCATCGGGGCCATCGCCGATGAGCTGGCCGCCAATGGCACCCCGCGGGAGCTTTTCGCCCGCGATTTCGCCGAGCTGGTGCGGCAGATGCAGCGCATGAACCGCCTGCTGCTGGCGGCGCCGGGCTGATGCCGGGCGCCTTCAGGACCGTGCCAGGATGCGCGGAGGCGGCGGCACGGCGCGCTTGGCCGGCGAGAGGCCATCCGGGCGCCATGCCGTGAAGGACCCGGCCGCCATCATCATCTTCGGTGCCGCGGTGCGGCCGGACGGCAGCCCCAGCGCCACGCTCCGCCGCCGGGTGGAGGCCGCCGCCCGGCATGGCGCGAGCCTGGCCGATCCGCTCTACATCCCCACCGGCGCCCAGGGCCGCTTCGGCCCGCCGGAATGCACGGTGATGGCGGCGCTGCTGCGCGAATCGGGCGTGCCGGCCGCGCGCATCCTGGAGGAGCCGACCGGCACCGACACGCTCTCCTCCGTGCGCGCCTGCATCGCGCTGCTGCGGGAGCACCGAGGCGCGTTGCGCGTCGCCACGCACCGCTACCACCTGCCCCGCACGCTGCTGCTGTTC
>JAEWCI010000136.1 GCA_023390705.1 Pseudomonadota bacterium | reverse complement strand
GAGGCCGGCAACATGCTGGCCAAGCAGCTTCAATACCTGGCCGGGGCCGAGGCCGCGGGGGTGGTGATCGGCGCCCGCGTGCCGATCGCGCTGACCAGCCGGGCCGATGGCGCGCGGGCGCGGCTCGCCTCCGCGGCGGTGGCGAAGCTGGGCGCGGCGATGCGGCTGACCAAGCACGGCTGAAGGGCTGGACAGCGGAGCCGGCACCCCGGCACATTGCGCCTGAGAAACCAGGAGGAACGCGATGTCCGGGACCCCAACGCCTGTCCAGGTGCCGGTGGTGGCACAGAAGGCACCCTTCGCGGTGGAGGTCGAGGCCGGCCGGACCTATTCCTGGTGCGCCTGCGGTCTTTCGAAGAAGCAGCCCTTCTGTGACGGCAGCCACAAGGGCAGCGGCATGGCCTCGGTCAAATACACCGCGGAGAGGGACGGCAAGCTGTATTTCTGCGGCTGCAAGGCCAGCAGCAAGGCGCCGCTCTGCGATGGCAGCCACAAGGGGCTGTAGCGGGGGAGTGGGATCGCCTCACCCCGGTGGCAGGTCCAGGACGCAGCGTGCAAAGGCTTCCGGCGCCTCCTGCGACAGGTTGTGGCCCACCAGGGGGATCACCCGGCGCTCATAGGGGCCGGTGAAGAAGCGGTGATGGCCCGCGGAAGCCTCCGCCGGCCCCACGCCGTCGCCACCGCCATGCGGGGCGATGGTCGGCACCGTGATGCGCGGGCGCGCGGCTAGCGCGGCCTCGATGCCTTCCAGCGCCGGATCACCCGGGGCGTAGTCGAAGCGGTGGCGGTAGGAGTGGATCACCACATCCACGAAATCCGGGTTGTCGAAGGCGGCGGCGCTGGCTTCGAAGGTGGCGTCATCGAAGACCCAGTGCGGCGACCACAGGCGCCAGAGCAGCCGGGCGATGCCACGGCGGTCCGCCTCCAACCCCGCCCGGCCGCGTTCGGTGTGGAAATAGTATTGGTACCACCAGCGATGCTCCTGCTCGGCCGGGGCCGGGCGGGCTGAGGCGGTGATGTCCTGGATGTTGTAGCCGGTGCAGGAGACGAGGCCGGCGCAGCGTTCCGGCCAGAGCGCGGCGACCACGCAGGCCGCCCTGCCGCCCCAGTCGTAGCCGCCCAGCACGGCGCGTGGGATGGCCAGGGCGTCAAGCAGATCCAGCAGGTCCTTGCCCAGCGCTGCCTGCTGGCCGGAACGCGGAGTCGCCGCGGAGAGGAAGCGCGTCGGCCCATAGCCGCGCAGATAGGGCACCACGCAGCGCCGGCCGGCGGCGGCCAGGATGGGCAGCACCGCATCGAAGGCGCGGGGCGCATAGGGGAAGCCGTGCAGCAGGACCACCGGCGGGCCATCAGCCGGGCCGGCTTCCTCATAGGCAATTTCGAGACTCGGGGTGCGGATCAGGCGGTGTCCGGGCATGGCGCCACTAGAGCAGCTTCACCGTGCCTGCGCACGGGGAAGCCTCTCCAGCTCATTGTTCATTCGCGTTTTCCGAGCCACCGGTTGATTCCACGCGGCCTGAAAATGCGCCATCGCGCCGATCCAGCCGGGGCCGGGGAGGGGCAAGCTTGGCCCTGCTGCCGCCCGATGGCATGGTGCCGGCATGCGCCGACGAACCCTTGCCGCCCTGCTGCTTTGCGGTGCCGCGATGCGCCGCCCCGCCCAGGCCCAGACCGGGCCGCAACCGACCCTGCCGCAGGAGCCGCTGGTCATCGTCACCCGTGACGGCCGGCGCCACCAATTCCGGGTGGAGATGGCGATCCGCCCGGAACAGCAGATGGTCGGGCTGATGTTCCGCCCGGAGGTGAAGCCGGACGAAGGCATGCTGTTCGACTGGGGCACCCCGCGCGAATCCAGCATGTGGATGCGCAACACCATCACCAGCCTGGACATGGTGTTCATCGCCGCCGATGGCCGCATCCACCGCATCGCGGAGCGGACCGTGCCCTATTCCCTGGCGCCGATCGACAGCCGCGGCCCCGTGCGGGCCACGCTGGAACTCGCCGCTGGCACGGCGGAGCGGCTGGGCCTGCGCATCGGCGACCAGGTGCTGCAGCGGATCTTCGGCAACGACCCCGAAACCAGCCCGCTGCCCGCCCGCTGAAGCCGGCCTGACTGTCTGCGGCAAAGATGCGCGGCGGGCTTGCCCCGCCCGGCCTGGCCCCATAGTTTGCAGTCCGGTGCGGGGCGTGGCGCAGTCTGGTAGCGCATCTGCTTTGGGAGCAGAGGGTCGCTGGTTCGAATCCAGTCGCCCCGATAGCGCCGCAGCGGAGAATGATAGTCGCGATGACGCAGCGTGCCCTGATCCATGTGCCGCCCAAATCCGCCATGCAGTCCGGCCGTGGCCGCTCCCAAGGCTGGGTGCTTCGTTTCACGCCCGCCGAGAAGCAGCGGCTGGACCCGCTGATGGGCTGGTCCGGTTCGGGCGACACCAACGGCCAGGTCAGCCTGCATTTCGAGACCAGGGAGGAGGCGGTGGCCTATGCCAAGGCCCGCGGCATTCCCTACGAGATCGAGGAGCCGAAGCCGACGCGGCCGATCAAGCCGAAGGTCTATGCCGACAATTTCCGTTACGGCCGGCCGGAGAACTGGACCCACTGATTTCCGCACCGGCAGCCCCGCCCGTCGGGGTGTTTCGGCCAGGTATGCGCCCTTAGCTCAGCTGGACAGAGCATCGGTTTTCTAAACCGTCGGTCGCAGGTTCGAGTCCTGCAGGGCGCGCCAACATTCAGGGCAGGCCGCGAGGTTGGCCCGGCAGGCAGTCCTGCCGTTCCGATTCAGGGTATCCCGATCAGCTTGTGGGTCTGGAGAGACAGGCGCCAGCGCGGGTCGGCCAGGCAGCGCTCCACGCAAAGGCGGGTATTCCGCTCCCGGTCCGGACCGTCCATGGGTTGGAGGTAGCGGAGCCGGAACGGCAGCCCGGCCATCGCGTCCAGATCAACTCCTTCCTGCGGCCATACGAGCTTCAGCTCGTCACCGGTTCTCAGGACCAGCTCGGCGCCCGCCTTGGGGCTGACGGTAACCCAGTCCACCGGCCCCGGCAGCGGCCGGGTGCCGTTGGTTTCGATAGCGATGCTGAAGCCCCGCTCATGCACCGCCTCTATAAGCGTCCGGTCGAGTTGCAGCAGCGGTTCGCCGCCCGTGAAGACCACCAGGCGATGCTGGAGACCCGCGCCCCAGATGGACTGGATGCGATCCGCCAGCGCCTCCGCTGAAGCGAAGCGTTCGCCACCGACGAAATCCGTATCGCAGAATCGGCAACTGGTGGTTGATCGGTCCTCTTCCCGGCCGGACCACAGGTTGCATCCGGCAAAGCGGCAGAAGACGGCGCTGCGTCCTGCCTGCCCGCCCTCGCCCTGGAGGGTCAGGAATACCTCTTTGACGGTGTAGGTCACGGGAAAAGCCTTTCTACTACTGCCCGCATTGCGCCGGGCACGGCAGTGGGGTGCGTCATGCGGCCTGGAATGCCGTGCGGGCAGCGCCTCAGCCGTGGTTCCGCACGAAATTTGCGTCCTACAGGGCAGGTTCAACCGCCCCCGCAAGCGTGGAGAGGACCACACCGCCAGGCGATGGCCGCGCAGGGTAGTCAACGCGAAAGAAACTCAGCGGCAGGCTGGCCGCGCGCCCTGAAGATTCCGGAACGAAGCAGCGGGCGGCACTGGGCGCGTCCTTCTGGGCCATGGTGGCGGATGGCGCACATGATTCGCCCCCGGCTGCTGCCGCCCCGGTGCCCAGGCCGGCGGCGAAGCGGCGGTTGCCGGTTGGAACTGTATTGGGTTCGGGACCGAATGCCTCTCCGCTGCAGATCGGCATTCCCCGGGCAGGCGCTAAGCAGCCCGTGGCCCCAGCACCGCCATGACCGCGCTGACCCGTGCGACGCGCTTGCCATCGGCCAGCATCACGCCCTCGGTGAAGCAAAGATTGCGGCCGAGGCGCGACACCTCGGCCCGGACCTCAAGCCAGCAGCCTTCCTTGGCCGGCGCCACATAGTCCACTGTCAGCGTCACCGTGGTCAGATGATGCCGCGGGTGCCCGTCCCGCTCCCGCATCACCGAAACCGCATGGATCAGGCCAAGATCGGCCATGGTGGCGACGAAGCCGCCATGCGCCGCGCCGGCTGAATTGCAGTGGCGGTGCTGCAGCCGGATGCCAAGCGTGACCTGATCTTCTTCCGGCTTCGACCAGAAAGGGCCGAGTTCCTTTGCATAGGGGCCGCCATGGGTGGCGGGCACGAAGCCTTCCGGCACCGCCTCCGGATGAATCCGATGCGCCATACTGTCATCTCCCTCGCTGCCAGGCGCCGGCGCGAGGCCATGGTCCGCCATAGTCAGGCGGCGGGCAGAAT
>JAEWCI010000010.1 GCA_023390705.1 Pseudomonadota bacterium | reverse complement strand
GCCCGGGCTGCGCGGCATGCTGCGCCAGTTGTCGCTCTCGCTGAGTGCCGATCCGGTGACGCTGGAGAGCCCGCCGGAAGCGCTGCGGCGGGACTGGATCACCCCCGATGGCCGCGCCCGGGTGGAGGTGGCGCCGCGCGTGCTGGCCGACGACAACGCCGCGCTGCGCGCCTTCGCCCGCGCCGTGCAGACGGTGGCGCCGGAGGCGAGCGGCGCGCCAGTCTCCATCCAGGCCTCGGCCGCCACCATCCTGCGGGCCTTCCTGGAAGCCGGGGCGCTTGCCCTGGTGCTGGTGGCGCTGCTGCTGCTGGCGGCGCTGCGCAGCCTGCGGCTGACCCTGCTGGCGCTGGCGCCGCTGAGCCTGGCGCTGCTGCTGACCATGGCAACCTGCGCCATGCTGGGGCCGAAGCTGAACCTGGCGAACATCATCGCCCTGCCGCTGCTGTTCGGCATCGGCGTCGCCTTCGACGTGTATTACGTGATGGCCTGGAAGTCGGGGCAGCGGGCGCTGCTCTCCACCGGGGTGACCCAGGCGGTGGTGTTCAGCACCCTGACCACCTTCGGCGCCTTCGGCACGCTGACGCTTTCCAGCCACCCAGGCACCGCCAGCATGGGCATGCTGCTGGTGCTTTCGCTGTTCTACACCCTGGCCACGGTGCTGCTGCTGCTGCCCGCGCTGCTGCAGCGCTACGCACGGTAGAGCATTTTCAAGCAGGCTGGAATCGGCCGGCGACTCGGAAGATGCGACAAAACAACAGGCTGGAGCGGTTGACGTGAGCGCAGGCGAACGGAAACCGCTCCAGCGTCAGGCAACACCCTCCGGCAGCGGGGCCGCCGCCACGACGCGCGGCCGCAGCAGCATGAGCAGCCTGGCGCCGGGGCGGAGGGTCAGCCGGCAGACCGGGGCCACCACGGCGCCGGGGGCCAGTTCGGCCTCGAAGGACCGGGCCAGGGTGGCAAGGGCGATGATCGCCTCGGTCAGGCCGAATTGCATGCCGGTGCAGACCCGCGGCCCCAGGCTGAAGGGGATGAAGGCGTGGCGGGGGTGCCGCGCCATCCCGGGCAGGAAGCGTTCGGGGATGAAGTGGTCCGGCTTCTCCCACCAGTTCGGGCTGCGGTGCAGCAGCCAGGGCACCACCAGCACCAGCGAGCCCTTCGGCACCGCCATGCCGTTCAGCGTTGTGTCCTCCTGCGCCTGGCGGGCCAGCACCGGCACCGGCGGATAGAGGCGCAGCGTCTCCTCGATCACTGCCCGTGTGAAGGGCAGCTTCGGCACATCCTCCCAGCCGGCGGCGCGGCCGCCCAGCACCGTATCGGCCTCCGCCCGCAGCCTTGCCGCGGCCCGGGGCGCCTGGGAGAGCAGGAACCAGGCCCAGGCGAGGGTATTGGCCGTGGTCTCGTGCCCGGCCATGAACAGCGTCACCGCCTCGTTGCGCAGGGCCACCGGGTCCACCCGCAGCTTCCCATCCTCCATCGCCGCCAGGGCGCGGACCAATGAGGTCTCGCCGGGGTTCCCATGGGCCAGGACGCGGGCGACCAGCCCGTCCACAACCTGGTGGATGCGCCGCACCTCGCGGCTGGGCCATGGCCATGGCAGCCGCGCCATCCAGTCCGGCAGGCCGAGAAGATAGGGCACCGCCGTCTGCTCGACCCGCGCCTGGTAGCGGGAGAAGGCGGCGGCCACGGCCAGTGCCGGCCCATCCCCCAATTGTCGGCCGAACAGGGTGCGGCAGATCACCTCCGCGGTCAGCGCGGCCATCTCGGCCAGCATGTCGATGGGCTGGCCCGCCGGCCGGGCGGCCCAGGCGGCGCGGCGTTCCTCCACCGCCCGGGTCATCACCGGCACCAGATCCGCCATGCGGGAGGCATGGGTGACGGGCGCCACCATCCGGCGCCTTTCCTTCCACAGCAGGCCATCGCTGATGAACAGGCCATCGCCCAGCAGCGGTTCCAGCGCATGGCGCATCTGCGGGCTTTTCCGCTGCAGGGCGGCGTGCCGTTCGATGAAGGCTTCCTGCACCGTGGCGGGACTGTTGCACAGGAACATCCGGCGGCCGAGGAAGCCGGTGGCGATGAACTCCTGCGAGAAATTCCGCTCGGTCCACAATTCCAGATAGTTGCGGCGGCCGCGGCGCAGCATCTCCAGCGGCGGCATGCGGCGGAGCTGCGGCCGCGGCGGATGCGGCGGAACGTAGTCACCCTCCAGGGTCATCGGAGGCCGCCCGGAAGCCGGCGGCGGGTGGGGGGCATGAGTTTCACGAAAGCTCCTCTGCGCTGCCGGAAGGGCGCATTTTGACAGGCCGGCGCGGCCGGTCCTATTTTGCGCCGGGTTTTCGCGGGCGCGAAGTGGCGTCGGCGGGTGCTTGGCCCGGCCCCCTTCCCGGGATGGGCGCCGTGCCCATCATTCAGCAACAGAGCCAGGAAACGGCAGAGGCGATGAAGCTCCTCGTCCCCGTCAAGCGGGTGGTCGACTACAACGTGAAGGTCCGCGTCAAGGCGGATGGCACGGGCGTCGAAACCGCTAACGTCAAGATGTCCATGAACCCGTTCGACGAGATCGCCGTCGAGGAAGCGGTTCGCCTGAAGGAAAAGGGCGTGGCGACTGAGATCGTCGCGGTCTCCTGCGGCCCCACCGCCTGTCAGGAACAGATCCGCACCGCGCTCGCCATGGGCGCGGACCGCGGCATCCTGGTCGAGCATGACGGCGTGCTTGAGCCGCTGGCGGTCGCCAAGCTGCTCAAGGCCATCATCGCCAAGGAAGGCCCGCAGCTCGTCATCCTCGGCAAGCAGGCGATCGACGACGACATGAACGCCACTGGCCAGATGCTGGCGGCGCTGATGGGCTGGGCCCAGGGCACCTTCGCCTCCAAGGTCGAGGTCGAGGGCGAAGGCCTGAAGGTCAAGCGCGAGGTCGATGGCGGCCTGGAGACCGTGCAGTTGAAGCTGCCGGCCATCGTCACCGCCGACCTGCGCCTGAACGAGCCGCGCTACGCCTCCCTCCCCAACATCATGAAGGCGCGCAAGAAGCCGATCGAGACGGTGAAGCCGGCCGATCTCGGCGTGGATGTCACGCCGCGCCTGACGGTGCTGAAGGTGGAGGAGCCGGCCAAGCGCCAGGCCGGCAAGAAGGTCGGCTCCGTGCAGGAGCTGGTCGAGAAGCTGCGCAACGAAGCGAAGGTGATCTGACCATGGCCGTTCTGGTTCTGGCGGACCATGACGGGTCCGCGGTAACGCAGCCGACGCGCAGCGCGGTGGCTGCCGCCTCCAAGCTGGGCGAGGTGCATGTGCTGGTGCTGGGCGCCCGTGCCGCGGCCGACGCCGCCGCGCAGATGCCCGGCGTGGCGAAGGTGCTGCACAGCGACGCGGCGCAGTATGCCAACGGCCTGGCGGAGCCGGTCGCGGCCCTGCTGGTCTCGATGGCGCCGAGCTACAGCCACCTGCTGGCCCCGGCCTCGGCCGCCGGCAAGAACGTGATGCCGCGTGTCGCCGCACTGCTCGATTCGCAGGTGCTGTCCGACATCGCCGGCGTGGTGGATGCCGATACCTTCGTCCGGCCGATCTATGCCGGCAACGCGCTGGCCACGGTGAAGTCGGCCGATGCGAAGAAGGTCATCACCGTCCGCGCCGCCAGCTTCGACCCGGTGCCCGCGAGCGGCGGCAGTGCCCCGGTGGAAGCCGCCCCGGCCGCGGCCGATCCCGGCC
>JAEWCI010000554.1 GCA_023390705.1 Pseudomonadota bacterium | reverse complement strand
CCCGGTGGCTGGAGGGGGCCGGGCGGGCGGGGCCGGGGCGGCCTTCCGCCCCGCCCGCGGCCGGTCCGGGCGGCCGCCATCAGTCCGGCTTGATTCCCTCGGCGCGGATCAGCTCCGCCGCGAAGGCACGGTAGTTGCGCATATAGGCGCCCATCTCCTCGGGCGAACTGCCCATGGGCGTCATGCCCATGGTTTCCAGCCGCGTGCGCACTTCCGGCTCGGCCAGCGCGGCCACCACCGCCTGGTGCAGCCGGGCGATGATCGGGGCCGGTGTGCCCGTGGGCGCCCAGAAGGCGCTGGCCTCGGACCGTTCGAAGCCCGGGAAACCCTGCTCGGCCACGGTCGGGATATCCGGCAGGCTGGGCATGCGCTGGGGCGAGGAGACCGCGAGCGCCCGCAACCGCCCCTCGCGCACCAGCGGCACCGCCTGGGGCAGGGTGGAGAAGCCGAAATCCGTGTCCCCGCCCATCACCCCGGCGATGGACTGGCTGCCGCCGCGATAGGAGACATGGGTGGCGGTCACCCCGGCGCGGCGCAGCAGCATCAGCCCGGTCATGTGCGGCCCGCCGACCATGCCCGAGGAGAAGAAGGTGAGCTTGCCCGGATTGGCCCGCGCCATTTCCAGCAACTGGGCCAGGCTCTTCGCCTCGTGGTCGGCGCGCACCACCAGCAGCAGCGGCGCCGAGATGACCTGTGAGATCGGCACGAAGGCCGTGGCGGCGTCATAGGGCAGGCCGCGCAGCAGCATGTTGTTGGTGTTGATGCTGAGGCCGGTGCCCAGGATGGTGTAGCCGTCCGGCGTGGCCCGCGCCGCCTCGGCCTCGCCGATCGAACCGGTGGCGCCGCCGCGGTTGTCCAGCACCACGGGCTGGCCCAGGAAGCGGCTCATATAGGGGGCCACCAGCCGGATCGGCGTATCCACCCCGCCGCCGGCCGGCCAGGCGACGATCACCCGGATCGGCCGGCTGGGATAGGATTCGGCCTGGGCGGCGGCGCGGGTGGCGATGGCGGTGGCCAAGGGGGCGGCAAATGCGGCGGCCAGCAGTCCACGGCGGTTCATGGGCGTTCCCTTTGTGGTTGTGGGGCATTCTGGCCGGGCCGCGGCGAATGGGAAAGCCCGGCGGTGGCCCTGCTACCCTCCTGCATGGTTGGATCAGTTCGCGGGCTGTTCTATACGCGCCCCTGTGTCCGCGCCCCCGTCCCCCGCCGAAGCCGATTATCTCAGCCGCCTGAACCCGGAGCAGCGGGCGGCGGTGGAAACCCTGGACGGGCCGCTGCTGGTGCTGGCGGGTGCCGGCACCGGCAAGACGCGGGTGCTGACCACCCGCTTCGCGCATCTGCTGATGACCGGCAGGGCCTGGCCCGGCCAGGTGCTGGCCGTGACCTTCACCAACAAGGCGGCGCGCGAGATGCGCGAAAGGGTCGGCGCCATCCTCGGCAAGCCGGTGGAGGGGCTGTGGCTCGGCACCTTCCACGCCCTCTGCGCCCGCATGCTGCGCCGCCACGCGGACCTGGTGGGGCTGACCAGCGGCTTTACCATCCTCGACACCGACGACCAGTTGCGGCTGCTGAAGCAGGTGATGGAAAGCGGCGGCGTGGACCTGAAGCGCTGGCCGGCCCAGGGCATGATGGCGATCATCCAGCGCTGGAAGGACCGCGGCCTGACGCCGGCGCGCGTAACCCCGGCGGAGGATACGGACTACGCCAACAACCGCGGCCGCGCCATCTACGCCGCCTACCAGGAACGGCTGAAGGCGCTGAATGCCGCGGATTTCGGCGACCTGCTGCTGCACATGGTGGAGATACTGCGGGAGAACCCGGCGGTGCTGGCCGACTGGCACCGCCGCTTCCGCTACATCCTGGTGGACGAGTACCAGGACACCAACCTGGTGCAGTATCTCTGGCTGCGGCTGCTGGCGCAGCGGGAGGACCCGCGGCAGCGCAACATCTGCTGCGTCGGCGACGACGACCAGTCCATCTATTCCTGGCGCGGCGCCGAGATCGAGAACATCCTGCGCTTCGAGAAGGATTTCCCCGGCGCGCGCATCGTCCGGCTGGAATCCAATTACCGCTCGACCAAGCCCATCCTCGCCGCCGCCTCCGGCCTGATCGCCCGCAACACCGGCCGCCTGGGCAAGACGCTGCGCGCCGGCCGCGCCGATGCGGAAGGGGATAAGGTGCGCCTCGTCTCGCTGTGGGACAGCGAGGAAGAGGCCCGCATGGTGGGGGAGCGGATCGAGGCGGCGCGGCGTTCCGGCCATTCCCTGGCGGAGATCGCCATCCTGGTGCGCGCCGGCTTCCAGACCCGGGCCTTCGAGGAACGCCTCATCACGCTGGGCGTGCCGTACCGCGTGGTCGGCGGGCTGAAATTCTACGAACGCCAGGAAATCCGCGACGCGCTGGCCTATCTGCGGGTGCTGGCGCAGCCGGCCGACGACCTGGCCTTCGAACGCATCGTCAATGTCCCGAAGCGCGGGTTGGGCGACAGTGCCCTGCGCGCCCTGCACCAGATCGCCTCCGACCAGCGCCTGCCGCTTTCGGTCGCCGCCGAGAAG
>JAEWCI010000499.1 GCA_023390705.1 Pseudomonadota bacterium | reverse complement strand
GCACGGTGTAGATGCCCCAGGCGTGCCGGCCTTCGGCCACCGGCGCCGGCACGCCGACCCGGCCGCCCAGCCGCGCCGCATACCAGCCCGCCACCTTCTCCCGCGCCGCCAGCTCCTGCTCCAGCAGGCCCAGCTTGGGCAGCAGGATCGCCGCCTGGATGCTGTCCAGCCGGGCGTTCATGCCGGTGCGCATCACCTCGTAGCGGGTCTTGCCTTCGCCATGGGTGCGCAGGCTGCGGTAGAGTTCCGCCTTCCCGGCATCATCGGTCAGGAGGGCGCCGCCATCCCCGTAGCAGCCCAGGGTCTTGGTCGGGTAGAAGCTCAGCGCCGTGGCCTGGCCCCAGGCGCCCAGCCGCTTGTCGTGCAGCGCGCCGCCGAAGGCCTGGGCGGCGTCGTCCAGCGCGAACATGCCGCGCGATTCGCAGAGCCGCAGGATGGCGGGCCAGTCCGCCGGGCGGCCGTAGAGATCCACGCCGATCACCGCCCGCGGCCGCAGCCGTCCCTCCCGCTCCACCAGCGCCAGGCGCCGGGCGAGGTCGGCCATGTCCAGGTTGAAACTGGCTTCCTCGACATCGACGAAGACCGGCGTGGCGCCCAGCACCAGCGCCACCTCGGCGGTGGCGGTATAGGTGAAGGCCGGCAGGAAGACCGCATCGCCAGGGCCGATGCCTTCCGCCATCAGGGCGATCTGCAGGGCATCGGTGCCGGAGGAGACGCCGACGGCATGCGCCACCCCGGCGAATTCCGCCAGGCGGCGCTCCAGCTCATCCACCTCCGGCCCCTGGATGAAGCGGCCATGGTCCAGCACGCGGGCGATGCCGGCATCGATGGCGCCGCGGATCAGCGCCTGCTGCGCTTTCATGTCGAAGAAGGCGATCGGGCGGGATTGGCTCTCGGCGTTCACAGAAACCTCATGGCCGAACTTGGGCAGCGGCGGTGGTCTAGCCCCGCCGGGCCGCGAGCGGAAATCACCGCTCATGTCGTGCTGCAACGCAGCAATCCGGAAGCCACACGATGCGCTCAGGCGAGCAACCGCGCCGGTTCCATACTGGCATAAATGTCGCCGGAATTGGCCTCGGCCGGCAGCGCCATCAGCCAGGCCGCCATGGCGGCGGCGGAAACCGGGCGCGAATGGGCGAAGGCCATGCTCTCCCCCAGGCAGGCGTTGAAGGCACGGTAGCCCAGTGCGGCCAGCCGCTCCAGGCACCCGGCCGCCACGCCGCGCTGGATGGTGGTGAATTCGAAGGAAAGGCTGCGCGGCGGCACCAACAGCCCGGCCAGCACCGCGGCCTCATGGCCTTCCACATCGATCTTCACGAAATCCGGTTGGCCATGCCGTGCCGCCAGCGCCGCGAGGGTGGTCACCGGCCGGATGACCTCGGCATCCCAGCGCTGGCCTTCCCAGCCAGGGGCGCCGGCCGCGGCGGCGACGAAGGCCGCGCTGGCGGTGGCGACCATGGGGTTGGCAGTGTTCAGCCGCAGCACCGCCTCGCCCGGCGCGGCGCCGACCAGGGTGGCTTCCAGCGCCACCCCAGCATCGCGGCGGAACAGCAGGCGCAGCAGGCGGTGCAGGCGCGGCTGCGGCTCCACCGCCACCGCGCGGGCGCCGAGCCGGCGGAAGCTGGCGGTCCGGTCCCCTACATGGGCGCCGATATCGAAGCCCAGCTCCCCTTTGCCCAGGAAGCGGCGGTGGAAGGCGTCCAGCCGCCCTGCCCGGCCGGGCGCGTAGTAGATGCGCAGCGAGCGGCCGATCACCCTGGCCTGGCTCACGCGGCGAAGACCACCGCGGCGCCGCCGGCGGCCTCGGGCGGCACCAGCAGCCCCTCCCCCCACAGCCCGCGCACCGCCTGGCAGCCCAGGCCGTTCAGCACCTGACGCGCCGTGGCATTGGCATCCCCGGTGCGGATCACCATGCCGGACATGCAGGGCGAGGCGGGCATCGCCACCCCCGGCAGCACCCGCGGCAGCGCCGACCGTTCCAGGATGCGCACCGTGGTCCGCAACGCCGGGCTGTGCGGCCCCGCCGCCCCGGCCGCGCCGGGCAGGGCCAGCAGGAAGCCGCCGGCCGGGTCGGGTTCCAGCGGCTGGCCGGTGAGGCGGGAGAGCCGCGCCCCCGATTCGGCCGGCGTGACGCTGGCCAGGATGGCGCCTTCCAGCGCCACCGCGCCGTTCCGATGCCCCATCCAGCGCGGGTCCCAGACCAGTTCCGGCGTCAGATGGCGGATCAACTGCACCCTGCCCTCCGGCGCATCCGGGAAGGGCAGCCGGGCGAAGCGGGCGGTCGGCCCGCCCGGCTCCACCGGCCGTTCGAGATAAGCAATGCCGGGGATGTCCAGCCCGGCCCGGCGCAACCGCGCCAGATTCCCCGCCTCGTCCTCCATGGCGAAGGCCAGGATGTGCATGCCGGCATAGCGCGCCAGGAAACCGTCAAGACCATTGGGGAAGCGCGCGGCATCGAGGATGGCGATCAGCTCGACATAGCCATGTTGCAGGAAGGCGCAGCGGTTGCCGCTGCCGAACAGCTCCACCGGCAGGTCCGGCCGCCGCCGCCCGCTCTGCTGCGCTACCGGGGAAAGGGCGAAGCCCAGCCTTTCCCAGGCTTCCACCAGCGGGCCGAGGTCGCGCGCCGCGCCGCCGACATGGTCCAGCGCGACGGCGCTGCTCATGCCGGGTAGCCCGCCGGGGCCTCGTAATGCGGAATGAGCCATTCGGCCGGCTCGGCCGCCGCTTCCGCATACCAGCGCGCCACCAGCGGCTGGGCGCGGACGGCGTGGACATAGGCCAGCGTGTCCCCGGCCAGTTCCGGCTGCCAGGTGAGAAAGCGCGTCACCACCGGGGCGAACATCGCATCCGCCAGCCCGAAGCTGCTGCCGAACAGGAAGGGGCCGCCGCTGGCCGCCCGCGCCTCGCGCCAGATCGCCTCGACCCGGGCGATGTCCCTCAGCGCCTCCGCCGTGCGGCCGCCGCCGGGGAATTCGCGGCCGAGATTCATCGGCATGGCCTGGCGCAGGCCCCGGAAGCCGGCATGCATCTCGGAAGCGATGCTGCGCGCCCAGGCCCGCGCCACACGGTCCGCCGGCCACAGCCCGGGCGCGATTTCGGCGCAGTATTCGGCGATGGCCAGGCTTTCGAAGACCCGCGCGCCCCGGTGTTCCAGATAGGGCACCAGCCCGTTCGGGGAAGCGGCGGCGACCGCCGGCGTGCTGCCCGGACCGGCGCCGGCGATGGGCAGCAGCACCTCCTCCACATCCAGCCCGGCCAGCCGCACCGCCAGCCAGCCGCGCATGCTCCAGGAGGAGTAGCGCTTGTTGCCGATGACCAGCCTGCCTTCCGCCATATCCGTGCTCCGTCCCATCCGGCGGGGCGGAGACTGCCATGCCGCGCCCACGCGCGCATCCCCGCTTGCCCCTGCCCGCGCCAGGGTGTTCCCTCCCCCCTTCCGTTGCCGGAGCCGCTGCCCGATGAATGAGATGAGCGTGTCGCGTCCCAACAACCTGGACGCGTTCTGGATGCCCTTCTCCGACAATCGCTACTTCAAGGGGAATCCGCGCCTGCTCGCCCGGGCGGAGGGCATGCACTACTACACGCCGGAAGGGCGGCAGATCCTGGACGGCACCGCCGGCCTCTGGTGCTGCAATGCCGGGCATGGCCGCAGGGAGATCGTCGAGGCGATCCAGCAGCAGGCGGCGGTGATGGATTTCGCGCCGACCTTCCAGCTTGGCCATCCCATCGCCTTCGAGGCGGCGGCGCGGCTGGCGGAGATCACGCCCGAAGGCATGGACCGCGTCTTCTTCACCAATTCGGGCAGCGAGAGCGCCGATACCGCGCTGAAGATCGCGCTGGCCTACCACAAGGCGCGCGGCGAGAGCAGCCGGGTGCGGCTGATCGGGCGGGAACGCGGCTACCACGGCGTCGGCTTCGGCGGCATGTCGGTGGGCGGCATCGGCGGCAACCGCAAGCAATTCGGCGCCCTGCTGCCCTATGTGGACCACCTGCCGCATACCCATGGCCTGGCGGAGAACCTGTTCACCCGGGGCGAGCCGCAGCACGGCGCCAGGCTGGCCGATGCGCTGGAGAACCTGGTGGCGCTGCACGGCGCCGAGACCATCGCGGCCGTCATGGTGGAGCCGGTGGCGGGCAGCACCGGCGTGCTGGTGCCGCCCAGGGGCTACCTCAAGCGGCTGCGCGAGATCTGCGACAAATACGGCATCCTGCTGATCTTCGACGAGGTCATCACCGGCTTCGGCCGGCTCGGCGCCTATTTCGGCGCGGAACGGCTGGGCGTGACGCCGGACATCATGACCATGGCCAAGGGGCTGACCAATGCCGCGGTGCCGATGGGCGCGGTGGCGACCAGCAACGCCATCTACGACACCATCGTCAACGGCTCCCCGGCCGGGATCGAGCTGTTCCACGGCTACACCTATTCCGGCCACCCCCTGGCCGCCGCCGCCTCCATCGCCACCCTGGCGCTGCACCGGGCCGAGGACCTGCCCGGCCGGGCGCGGGCTATGGAACCCTATTGGCAGGATGCCGCGCACAGCCTGAAGGGCCTGCCCAATGTCATCGACATCCGCGATTGCGGTCTGATCGCCGGCATCGAGCTGGCGCCGCGCCCCGGCAAGCCCGGCGCCCGCGCCATGGAGGTGTTCCGCCGCTGCTTCGACGAAGGCGTGCTGATCCGCGTGACGGGCGACATCATCGCCCTCTCGCCGCCGCTGATCGTGGAGAACGGCCATGTGGACCGCCTCTTCGGCACGCTGACCGAGGCGATCCGGGCCGAGGCGGCCTGAGGCCATGGCCGGCGCGCCCCCCAATGTGACGGCCGCGGTGCTGCTGCGGCGCTCGCGCATCCAGGGCGACCCGGCCACCCGCCCGCTCACCGTGCTGCTGGCCGAAGGGCTCGGCGCCAACCGGCTGCTGACGGCGCAGGCGCTGGAGGCCGCCGGGCACCGCTGCCTGCCGGCCGCGACCTGGCAGGAAGCCTATGGGCTGCTGACGCGGGAGCCGGTGGACGC
>JAEWCI010000449.1 GCA_023390705.1 Pseudomonadota bacterium | reverse complement strand
ACATCGAGCAGCACCGCCCCGGCGCGGGCCAGGCGCAACACGCCGCGGCCCGGCAGGGCGTCATGCAGCACCAGATCGGCACGGCGCAGCGCCTCGGCCGCGCGCAGGGTCAGCAGGCCGGGATCGCCTGGGCCGGCGCCAACCAGCCAGACCTCGCCCGGACGGGGGCCGTCGCCACGGGCCAGGGCGGCGCCATATTCCACATTCATTTGACGTGTTTTCCTGACTTCTCCGCATCAAATCACGAAGCGTCTCCCATATTCAAGCGCCGGACCTGGGATGCTTTGACCTTGTTATACGCATTCCCCCGCGTTAATTGCACTGAACCAACGCGAACCGCGCCATTTCCACGCTTCCAGACAGGACAATCCGGGCGATGAGCAGCAAGCCGAAGGTCAGGCCGGTCCCCCATCCGGTGGTCTTCACCGCCAACCGGCTGCGCGATGGCCGGGTTGTCTGGCTGACGGCCGCCGGCGAGTGGAGCGAGCGCATCGCCGCCGCCGCCTGCTTCCCTCCCGATACCACCGAAGCAGCACAGGCCCTGGCAAAGCAGGGAGAGCAGCGGCAGGAGGTGGTCGGCGCCTATGCGGTGGAGGTGTCGCAGCAAGCCGGCACGCCGCGGCCACTCAAATTCCGCGAAAGGCTCCGCATCGCCGGCCCCAGCGTGGCGGCCGCGCCCGCGCTGGCCCTGGCTTCCTGAGGTCGCGCGCCATGGACCAGTTCGCCCCCGCCTTCCCGCCGCATGCCCGGACCTACCGCTACGACGCGGTGGACCAGGATTTCCTGCGCCAGCGCATCGCCCAGTTCCGCAGCCAGATCGCCCGTCGCCTGGCCGGCGAGCTGACCGAGGACGAGTTCAAGCCGCTGCGGCTGATGAACGGGCTCTATTTGCAGCTTCACGCCTATATGCTGCGCATCGCCATCCCCTATGGCGTGCTGAACAGCGCGCAACTGCGTCAGTTGGCGATGATCGCCCGGCGCTGGGACCGCGGCTTCGGCCATTTCACCACCCGCCAGAACATCCAGTTCAACTGGGCGAAGCTGGAGGATGTGGGGGACATGCTGGAAGCCCTGGCGGCGGTGGACATGCACGCCATCCAGACCAGCGGCAATTGCGTGCGCAACGTCACCACGGACGAATTCGCCGGCGCCGCGGCGGACGAGGTGGTGGACCCACGCATCCATGCCGAGATCCTGCGGCAGTGGTCCACGCTGCACCCGGAATTCAGCTTCCTGCCGCGCAAGTTCAAGATCGCCATCACCGGCAGCCCGAAAGACCGCGCCGCCATTCAGGTGCACGACATCGGCCTGCTGGCGAAGCGCGACGAGGCCGGCGGGATCGGCTTCGAGGTCCATGCCGGCGGCGGGCTGGGGCGCACGCCGATCCTGGCGAGGAAGCTGCGTGACTTCGTGCCGGAAGCCGACCTCATCGCCTATCTCGAAGCCGTGCTGCGGACCTACAACGCGATCGGCCATCGCGACAATATCCACAAGGCGCGCATCAAGATCATCATGCGCGAGCTGGGCGACGAATTCCGCACCCGGGTGGAGCGCGAATTCGAACGCCTGCCGCGCGACCGCTTCCGGCTGGAGCCGGAGATCGTCGCCGCCATCGCCGCGCATTTCGCCCCGCCGCCCTTCGCCCGGCTGGAAAAGGACCCGCCCGAACTGGCCGGCGCCCTGCGGCAGCATTCGGAATTCGCCGCCTGGGCGAAGCAGTCCACCCATCCGCACCGCATGCCGGGCTACACCTCCGTCGTCATCTCGCTCAAGCCGATCGGCGGCATCCCGGGCGATGCCAGCGCCGAGCAGATGGAAGCCATCGCCGCGCTGGCCGAGCGCTTCAGCTTCGGCGAGATCCGCGTCAGCCATGTGCAGAACCTCGTGCTGCCGCATGTCCGGCAGGAAGACCTGCATGCGTTGTGGCAAGGGCTGAAGGCCGCCGGGCTGGCGACGCCCAATATCGGCCTGATCACCGACATCATCTCCTGCCCGGGCATGGACTACTGCGCGCTCGCCACCGCCCGCAGCATTCCCGTGGCGCAGCGCATCTCCGAACGCTTC
Source organism: Pseudomonadota bacterium (assembly GCA_023390705.1). GTDB lineage: Bacteria > Pseudomonadota > Alphaproteobacteria > Acetobacterales > Acetobacteraceae > JAEWCI01. Next base: position 4,741 of record JAEWCI010000449.1, on the reverse strand, counting down.
GCCAGCCTGGAGCGGCAGCATGAGATCGGCGAGCTGTTCGTGAACATCTCCGGCTGCATCAATGCGTGCGGCCATCACCATGTCGGTCATATCGGCATTCTCGGCGTGGATAAGCGTGGCGAGGAAGTCTACCAGGTCACGCTCGGCGGCTCGGCGGGCAATGACGCCGCGATCGGCGAGCTGATCGGCCCCGCCTTCTCCTATGACGGCATCGTGGATGCGGTGGAAACGCTGATCCGCGTCTATCTCGAACACCGCGCGAATGGCGAGCGCTTCCTGGACACTTATCGCCGCCTCGGCCCCGCGCCGTTCAAGGAGGCCCTCTATGCCGCTGCTTGAGAATGGCCGTCTGGTCGCCGACAGCTTCGTCGGCGTGGGTGATGACGAGGCGCTGCCGGACGCCCCGGCGCTGCTGTCCCTCGGCCGGCTGCAGCGCGAAGCGGCGGCGCTTGCGGGCCGCAACCTGCCGGTCGGCGTGGTGCTGCCGCCGGATGTCTCGGCGGATGCGGTCGCGCCCTGGCTGCCCTGGCTGGCGCTGGTGGCGTTGCGCCTTCCAGGCCCCCGCGACGGCCGCGCCTTCACCCAGGCGCGCGCCCTGCGCGAGCATCATGGCTTCCGCGGTGAGATCCGCGCCACCGGCCATGTCATCCCGGACCACTACGCCATGCTGCTGCGCTGCGGCGTCAGCACGGTGGAGCTGCCGGAAGGCGCCGACCCCGCCCCCTGGGATGCCGCGCGCCGCTTCGTCTGCACCGCCTATCAGCCCGGCTTCACCGGGGATGCGCCGCTCTCCCTGCTGCGCCGGCGGCTGGAGGTCGCCTGAACCTTGCTGCCGCTGATGCTTGACATAGCCGCCTGGCCGGTCGCCCTGGTCGGAGACGGCCCGGCTACGCTGAAGCGGCTGGCGCTGTTGGAGGAAAGTGGCGCGCGCGAATGGCACTGCTACGCCCCTTCCCCCTCCCCTGCCCTGCGCGAGGCCGCCGGTGCGCGCCTGACGGCGCGGCTGCCCACGGAAGCAGAGGTCGCGGCGCTGCGCCTGCTCCTCGTCGCCGGGCTGCCTGCGCCAGAGGCCGAAACCCTGGCCGGCTGGGCACGGAAGCACCGGGTGCTGGTGAATGTGGAGGATGTGCCGCCACTCTGCGACGCGCATGTGCCCGCGCGGGTGCGGCGCGGCGATCTGCTGCTGACCGTCTCCACCGGCGGCGGGGCGCCTGGGCTGGCGGCGGCGCTGCGGGCCTGGCTGGAAGCACGCTTCGGCCCCGAATGGGCGGACCGCGCGGCGGAACTGACGGCGCTGCGGGCCCGATTGCGGGCTGAAGGCAGGCCTTCGGCCGAGGTGGCGCAGGCCATCGGCGCGCATATCGGCGCGGCAGGCTGGCTGCCTCCGTGAAGGCCCGCTATGGCCGGGCCGCGTCGAAATGCCTTCGCAGCCCGGCCCAGCAATCCAGGTAATCCGCCTGCAACTGGGGCAGCGTGGCGGCGTAGGCGGTGACGCGCTGCGGGAAACGCGTCTCGAACATGAAGGCCAGGGTGCCTTCCAGCTTGTGCGGCCGCAGCACGGCGTTGGAAGCCGCCTCGAAGGCTGCGGCATCCGGGCCGTGCGGCAGCATGGAGTTGTGCAGGCTGAAGCCGCCGGGAACGAAGCCCTGTGGCTTGGCGTCGTACTGGCCATGGATCAGCCCCATGAACTCGCTCATCAGGTTCATGTGGTACCAGGGCGGGCGGAAGGTGTCCTCCGCCACCATCCAGCGTTCGGGGAAGATGACGAAATCCAGGTTGGCGGTGCCCGGCGTCTCGCTCGGCGCCGTCAGGGTGGTGAAGATGGAAGGGTCGGCATGGTCGAAGAGCAGCGGACCGACCGGCGAGAAGCGGCGAAGATCATACTTGTAGGGCGCATAATTGCCGTGCCAGGCCACCACATCCAGCGGTGAATGGCCGATCTCCGTCCGCCACAGCGCGCCGCCCCATTTCACCAGCACCGTGGTCGGCGCCTCGCGGTCTTCATAGGCCGCGACGGGGGTGAGGAAGTCGCGCTGGTTGGCCAGGCAATTGGCGCCGATCGGGCCGCGCTCCGGCAGCGTCAGGGCGGCGCCGTAATTCTCGCAGGCATAGCCGCGCGCCGGCTGTTCGCCCTGCAGTTCGACGCGGAATTTCACGCCGCGCGGGATGACCACGATCTCGGCGGGCGCCGCCTCGATCACGCCGAATTCGGTGACGAAGCGCACCGCGCCCTGCTGCGGCAGGAACAGCATCTCGCCATCGGCATTCCAGAACGCCTCGTCACGCATGCTGCGGGCGGCGAAGAAGAGATGCGCGGCCATGCCGGTCTGCGTCGCCGCATCGCCCGCGGTGGTGATGGTCCGCATGCCCTCGATGACCGAGAGGCGCTCGGCGGGCAGCGGCACCGGGTCCCAGCGCAGCGGCTGGATCGGCAATTCGGCTTCCGTGCAGGGCGCGGTGCGCCACAGCGGCGCGGCCGCATCGTCCCGCGCGAAGCGGCCGATGTGCCGCACCGTGGGCCGGATGCGGTACAGCCAGCTTCGCCGGTTGCTCTCGCGCGGTGCGGTGAAGGGGGAGCCGCTGAGCTGTTCCGCATAGAGCCCGTAGGCGCATTTCTGCGGGCTGTTCCGCCCCACCGGCAGGGCACCCGGCAGCGCCTCCGTCTCGAAGCTGTTGCCGAAGCCGGAGAGATAGACGGGCGTTCCGGTCATCGCGCGGCCCTCCTTCGGTTCACCCCGTCATATGGGAATGCAGCACCGCCCCGGCCACGGGCAGTTCGGCTTCCAGCACGCAGCCGCTGTCGGATTCGGTGATCAGCAGCCGGTTGCCGTCGAAGCAGCAATTGGTGGTGGAAAGCCCATGCGGGGAGCGGATGCGGAAGATCGGCTCACCCAGGCGGGAGAAGACCCAGACCGTGCCCAGCCCGCAATGCGCCACGGCAAGCGAGCCATCCGCCGCCATGGCCATGCCGTCCGGCCCGGCCAGCCCGCCGGAAAGCTGGATGAAGGCCGCGACCTTGCTGGTGGTGCCGTCCTGGTGCAGCGGCAGGCGCCAGACCTGGTTGGCCCGGGTCACGGCCAGCAGCAGGTGGCGTTCGTCCGGCGTCAGCACCAGCCCGTTCGGGCTCGGCACATTGTCCAGCAGGCAATCCACCTGGCCATCGGTGGCGCGCAGCCGGTACAGCCGGCCGCTGGCATCCTGCAGCCCAGTCTGGCCCTGGTCGGTGAAGTAGAGGTCGCCATTGCGGGCGAAGGTCAGGTCGTTCAGCCCCTTGAAGCCCTCCCGCCGCAGCCGGCCGAGCACGATCTCCAGGCTGCCGCTGCGCGGGTCGTGCACCAGCAGGCCACGCTTGTGGTCGGCGATGAAGACGCGGCCGTCGCGGTGGATCGCCAGCCCATTCGGTTCGCCGTCATATTCCAGCGCGAGATGCCACTCGCCTTCCGGCGAGATGCGGAACAGCCGGCCGAAGGGAATGTCCGTCACCCAGAGATGGCCATCGCGGTCCACCGCCGGGCCCTCCAGGAAAGAATGCGCGCGCTGGTCGTCCTTGCCGAAGAACCAGTCGGAATGGCGGCCGGCGGCGCGGTGCGCCCCGGGGATCTCGAAGCGCACGCGGCAAGGCAGTTCGGGCGGGGCGGCAAACATCGCAGGACCTATTCGATGGTGATGTTGGCGGCGCGCACCAGCGCGCCCAGCGTCTCGCGCTGCGCCGCGACGAAGCGCGCGGCATCCTCCGGTGCGCTGCCCACGGTGATGGCGCCGATCTGCGCGAAGCGCTGCTGCACCGCCGGCTGCGCCAGGGCATGGCGCACCGCGGCATGTACCCGTTCCAGGGCCTCGCGCGGGGTGGCGGCCGGCGCCGTCAGGATGTTCCATTCATTGAGCGCCAGGGCCGGGATGCCGGCCTCCGCCACCGTCGGCACTTCGGGCAGGGACGGCACCCGCTGTTCCGAGGTGACGGCCAGCGCCTTCAGCCTGCCCTCGCGCACCAGGCCGGTGGCCGAGTTCACCGTCGCCCAGGCGAAGACCACATTGCCGGCGATGAGGTCCGGCAGCACGGCGGAGCCGCCGCGATAGGGCACATGCGTGATGTCGAGCCCGGTTTCGCGCAGGAACATCACGCCCGCCAGATGCGCGCCGGTGGCATTGCCGGAAGAGCCGAAGGAAAGCTGCCCCGGCCGCGCCCGCGCCCAGGCGATGAACGCCGCCATGCTGTTCACCGGCAGGTTCGGCGGCACGGCGAAGATCTGCGGGAGGATCGTAAGCTGGCTGACCGGCGTGAAGGCGGTGGCGTAGTCGAAGCGCAGCGCCTTCAGGATATGCGGGTTCACCGCATGGTTCAGCGCGTCCACCATCAGCGTGTGGCCATCCGGCGGGGATTCCGCCACCGCCGCGGCGCCGATCGAGCCGCTGCCGCCCGGGCGGTTCTCCACGAGGATCGGCTGGCCGAGGAACTCGCTCATCGCCGGTGCCAGGACGCGCGCCGTGGTGTCGGTGCCGCCGCCCGGGGTGAAGGGGGCGACGATGCGAAGCGGCCGCGCCTGCGCCCGCGCGGGCAGGGCCAGGCCGGGCAGCGCCAGGGCGGCGGCGAGGAAGGGGCGGCGGCGCATGGGTTTCCCCCGGTGTTTGGTTTCGCCATCCGTGGCACGGGCGCGCCGCCGTCGCAACGCGCCCGATGGCCGGTATTCCTGCCGACCCATCCACCGCCACGGGCCAAGCGGCCCTCCCCCCCCCCGGCCGG
>JAEWCI010000442.1 GCA_023390705.1 Pseudomonadota bacterium | reverse complement strand
GCGCCGGCCTTCCCGCCACTTCCCCCATGAGGAGTGACCATGTCCGCTTCGATCGACCAGGCCTTCATCAAGCAGTACCAGGCCGAGGTGCAGGAAGCCTACCAGCGCCAGGGCAGCAAGCTGCGCCCGACGGTGCGCAGCAAGACCGATGTGCGCGGCGCCTCCACCATCTTCCAGAAGGTCGGCCGCGGCACCGCCGCCGCCAAGGCGCGCAACGGCGTGGTGCCGGTGATGAACATCGACCACACCAGCGTCGAGTGCTTCCTGCAGGACTACTACGCCGGCGACTGGATCGACCGGATGGACGAGCTGAAGACCAACATCAACGAACGCGACGTGGTGGCCCAGGCCGGCGCCTACGCGCTGGGCCGCAAGACCGACGAGCTGATCATCGCCGCGCTGGATTCCGCGACGGCTGAGGCGATCGGCACCCAGCTCGGCCAGACCGACGCGGATGGGCTGACCCGCGCCAAGGTGCTGCTGGCCTTCGAGATGCTGGGCGCGGCGGATGTGCCGGATGACGGCAACCGCTTCGCCGTGGTCGGCTGGAAGCAGTGGAGCGAGCTGCTGCAGATCCAGGAATTCGCCAGCGCCGAATATATCGGCGATGGCGAGCTGCCCTGGAAGGGCACCCAGGCCAAGCGCTGGCTCGGCGCCACCTGGATGCCGCACAGCGGCCTGACGCTGAACGGCAGCCTGCGCTACTGCTACTTTTACCACCGTACCGCGGTGGGTCATGCGGTGGCCAGCGAGATCGCCACCGACATCACCTGGCACGGCGACCGCGCCGCGCATTTCGTCAACACCATGATGAGCCAGGGCGCGGTGCTGGTGGACAACACCGGTGTCGTGCGGATGCGCGCCAAGGAATAAGGCGTGCGGATGCGCGCGCAGGAACAGCCGCGCGTTCCCCCTTCTCCGCGCCGCGGGGAAGGCCCTCTGGGTGGGGGCCGCGCCCCCATCCAGCCCCCGAACCCGCCCTGGAGTCCCCCATGGTCCTCTCCGCGCTCGCGCTCTGTTCGCGCGCCCTCATCAAGATCGGCGCGCAGCCCGTCGCCTCGCTGGAGGAGGGCAGCGCCGAGGCCGAGGTGGCGGCCAATCTCTACCCGGCCATCCGCGACGCGCTGCTCTCGGCGCATCCCTGGAGCTTCGCCACCGCGCAGGCCACGCTGCCGCGCCTGGCGGCTGCGCCGGTCGCGGATTTCCCCTGCGCCTTCCAACTGCCCGCCGGCTTCCTGCGTGTGCTCTCGGCCGGGGTGCCGGGTTCCTCGCGCGGGCTGGCGTACCGCATCCTGGAAGGCCGGCTGCATTGCGGCAGCGGGCAGGTGGTGCTGGGCTACATCTTCCGCCCGGACGAAAGCGCCTTCCCGCCCTTCTTCGCCGCCGCCCTGACCACGCGCCTGGCCGCCGAATTCTGCATCCCACTGACCGAGAACAACCAGCGGGCGCAGCTTCTGTTCGCCCAGGCGGAAGCCGAGTTGCGCGCCGCGCGCCTGACCGACAGCCAGCAGGCGACGCCGCGCGGCATCGAGGATTTCCCCCTGCTGAATGCCAGGGGCTGAGCCATGGCCAAGCTCCGCCAGATCAAGACCAGCTTCACCGGCGGCGAGGTCGCGCCGGAATTGCTCGGCCGGCCGGACCTGCGCGCCTGGGCCAACGGCGCGCGGCGGCTGCGCAACGTCTTCATCCAGCCGACCGGTGGCGTCACCCGCCGCCCGGGGCTGCGCCATGTCGCCACGCTGCCCGGCGCCGCGCGCCTCATTCCCTTCGAGTTCAACACCGAGCAGACCTATCTGCTGGTGCTGACCGCCGGGCTGGCCCAGGTCTTCCTGGGCGATGCGGAAGTGGCGCGCTTCGCCGGCCCCTGGAATGCCGCGCATCTACCGCAGATGGCCTGGACGCAGAGCGCCGACACGCTGCTGCTCTGCCACCCGGAGCTGGCGCCGCTGCGCGTCACCCGCACCAGCCATACGAGCTGGAATCTGACAGGCTGGAGCTTCACCGCGGTTCCCTTCCACCGCTTCGCCGATGCGGCGGTGACGCTGACGCCCGGTGCCACGACGGGCACGATCACGCTCACCGCCTCGGCGCCGCTGTTCCAGCCGGGGCATGCGGATGTGCTGTTCCGCCTGGGTGGCAAGCGGGTGCAGGTGACCGGCATCGCCTCCGCCATCCTGGCCAATGCGGTGGTGCTCGACACGCTGGCTGACACCATGGCGACGGATGACTGGGAGGAGGCCGCCTTCTCCCCCGCCCGCGGCTGGCCGGTGGTGCTGTGCTTCCACCAGGACCGGCTGGTCATCGGCGGCTCGCGCGACCTGCCGAACCGGCTCTGGCTCTCCCGCACCGGGGATCTGTTCAACTTCGACCCCGGCACCGGGCTGGACGATGAGGCGATCGAGTTCGGCCTGATGTCGGACCAGGTGAACGCCATCCGAGGCGTCTTCTCCCGCCAGCATCTCCAGGTCTTCACCTCCGGAGCGGAATGGATGGTCAGCGGCGTGCCGCTGACGCCTTCCAGCATCCAGCTCAACCGCCAGACCCGCGTCGGTTCCCCGGTGGCGCGGCTGGTGCCGCCGGTGGATGTGGACGGCTCCACGGTCTTCGCCGCGCGCAGCGGCCAGGGCATCTATGAATTCGCCTATACCGAGCTGCAGCAGCTCTACCAGGCGAATGACCTGGCGCTGGTTTCCCACCATCTGGTCGGGGACCCCGTGGACATGGCCTATGACCAGCGCCGCCGCCTGCTGCATGTGGTGATGGCCGATGGCAGCCTGGCAACGCTGACGCTGTTCCGCGCCGAGGAAGTCACCGCCTGGACCCGCCAGGAGACCCAGGGCGCCTTCCGCGCAGTGGCCGAGGTGGAAGGCACGGTCTGGTGCGTGGTGGAGCGCGACGCGACGCCGCGCCTGGAACGCTTCGACCCCGCCCTGGCGCTGGACGCCGCGCTGGATGGCAGCGCCGCGACGCCGCAGGACCGCTGGTCCGGCCTCGGGCATCTGGAAGGGCGGGAAGTCGGCGTGCTGGCCGATGGCGCGCCCCATGGCAGGGCGCAGGTC
>JAEWCI010000361.1 GCA_023390705.1 Pseudomonadota bacterium | reverse complement strand
CGCTCAGCCGCCGCGCGCCGTGCCGCGCCGCCACGCGGTCCAGCCAGCGCAGGCCCGGGCGGTAGGCCAGGGTCCAGCGGTTGATCCGTTCCAGGTCGCGCAGCGCGGCGGCGAAATCGCCTTCGGTGGCGGCCGGGTCGTCCATCCACTCGGTAGCCTGGCTGCGCCGCATGTCACACCACGGTGAAGCGCATCGCCTCGGCCGAAAGGCCGGGGCCGAAGGCCAGGGCGCAGCCGCGCTGCCCGGCCCGGGCGCCTTCCATCAGGCGTTGCAGCACGAACATCACGGTGGCGGAGGACATGTTTCCATGTTCGCGCAACACCGCATGGCTGGTGGCCAGGGCGCCATCGGGCAGGTCCAGCCCGTTCTCCACCGCGTCCAGCACGCTGCGTCCGCCGGGATGCACCGCCCAGAGATCGAAGCCTGCCACGCCGCAGCCGCCCAGCATCGCCGCCCGGTGCCGCGGCAGGGCGCGCGCCAGGGTCAGCGGCACCAGGCCGGACAGCCCCATGTCGAAGCCGTTGTCGCCGATATGCCAGGTGATCTGCTCGTGCGCCTCCGGCAGCAGGGCGGCGCCGAAGCCTTCCAGGCGCAGCCCCACCGGTTCGGCGGTGACGAGCGCCGCGCTGGCGCCGTCGGCGAAGAGCAGGAAGCACAGCAATTGCTCCGGCGCGGTGCTGGGCTGGAGGTGCAGCGAGCACAGTTCCAGGTTCAGCACCAGCACCCGCGCCGCCGGGTCGCTGCGCACCATGTGGCGGGCCAGCTTCAGCGCGTTGATCGCCGCCTGGCAGCCCATGAAGCCGAGGATGCTGCGCTCCACCCCGCCATTCAGGCCGTAGCGGCCGATCAGCCAGTGATCGAGCCCGGGCGCCGCGAAGCCGGTGCAGGTGGCGAGCACGAGGTGGGTGATGCCGGCAGCCTCCTCCGCCAGGCCCAGCCGGTCGCACACCGTCTCGGCCAGGGCCGGCGCCGCCATGGCATAGCGGGCCATGCGCATGCCGGTGGAGGGGAATTGCCCGAGCCGGTAGAAGCCGCAACTCGTGCCGCTGGCATCGGCTTCCGGCATCAGCACGGAATAGCGGCGCTCGATCCGCGCCCGCTCGGCCAGCCGGCCGAAGGCGGTGCGGCTGCGCGCATCCGGCAATTGCCGTTCGGCGAAGCGACGGAAGGCGCCGTGCACCTCATGCGGCGGGACGGCGGTGGCGATGCGGTTGATATGGGCTTCGGCCATGCCTCCCGAAGCTGGGGTGGCCGGCGGCCTTGCCATGCCCTGGCTCACACGGAGTTATGCCGCTGTCCGAACTCGTGAGGCGCCGCCTTGATGCCAGTGGCATGGGTCTTTGACCGATGCCGGGACCGCGAATGCGGCCCGCGGCTCATGCCGCGTAGCCAAGGGCCGCGGACGGCCCCCATTGACGTTGCGCAGCAACGCCAACGGGCACCCGGGAGGCGGCCCGCCCGGCGTCCGGGGGGCAGTTGATCGGCCGTGATCAACTGCCGCTGGTATTACGCAGCTTCGGCAAGCTGGCGGGGCCGCCACACGGCGGTGTGCAGCACCTGCGTCACCGGCCGGCCATCGGCCAGCACCAGCACGTCCATGTCCAGCAGCCTGTGGCCCTTGCGGTCGTAGTTGGAGACCACGCGCGCCCGCGCCACCATCTCCTGCCCCACCCGCGCCAGGGCCAGGTTGCGCAGCCTGCTGCCGACATGAATCCAGGGATTCACCACCACATTCTGGGTCAGCGCCTGGTTGCACAGCCGGAGGATCTGGCCGGGATGCACCAGCCCCTCGGCGGCGTAGAGCGGGCTGGCCTCCCGCACGTCGCGCAGATAGGCGGCATGGGTCGTGGCGTCCATCACCACCGGGCGGGTGGCCAGCCAGGTGCCCTCGGCCAGGGTGGCCTCGCTGGCCGGCGGGCGTTCGGCGGGCGGCGTCACCGCGCGGTATTCGCCCAATTCGGGGGCGGGGCCTTCAGGCAGCGCCGCCTCGCCGCTGGCGCAGAGCTGGCCCTCGCTCTCCACGGTCACCTTGATGCCGGTGGCCGTCGCCTCGCTGGTGCAGCGGGCGATGCGGCCGTCATAGACCGGCTTGAAGAAGCGGATATCGGCGGTGCCGCGTTCCAGCCAGGCGCGCCCCCAGTGGCGGATGAAGAGGTGGCTGGCATAGGCATAGACCTCCACCCCCGGCACCAGCGCCCCGGTGAAGCCCAGCTTCCGGGCAATGGCGTCGTCGTGGATCTTGTTCTCCGAGGCGTGCGAGAGGTTGTAGGCCTCCACCTCGTATTGCTCGATAACCGCCATGGCGTTCCCTTCCCTTGCCAGCCGTTTCCTGGCTTGCCGAGAACACTAGCCCCTTCGGGCGGCAAGGCCAGCCCCGCCTGCCACGCCCGGCTATTCCCCGGCGCGCACCAGCCCCACCGGGTCCCCGAAGCGTTCCCGCATCACTTCCTCGAAGGGCACGCCCTCCCGCGCGAACCAACTGCCGGCGCGCAGCCGGTAGGGCTCCGGCCGCGACGCGGCGGCCGGCGCCTCCCCGGCCAGGAGCGCGCCGGCGCCGTTCATCACCAGCCGGCGGAAGCGGACCACCGCGGCATCGGTCGCGGTCAGGTTCTCCCGGCTGCGATCGACGATCGGGCCCTGGCTTTCCTGCACCATCGCGTCCTGCTCGGCCACGCCGCGCACGCCGGTATAGCTGCGCAGCTTCTGGTCCTCGCGGTCGATCAGGTAATTGTTAGCCTTGTTGCGGATGGGCACGTAGTCCGGCCCGACTTCCGCCACCACCCCATGCCCGGCCTTCAGCTTCGCCCGCTCGTCATCCGTCAGCGGCCGGTCGGGGTTCCAGCAATAGGTGTAGATCCAGCAGGTCTCGTCGGTGATGGGCACGAAGGTGTAGCCGAAATGGCTCTCCCCCGGCAGCGTCGAAGGTGTGGTGGCGTGCGCGGGCAGCATGAATTGCGAGATGCGCCAGTAAAGCTCCTCGCCATCCGTCCTGCGGGCGCCGCCGACCACGAAGCCCACCTCATGCTCCAGGATGGAGAAGCGCGGCATCGGGTCCTCCCGGATCCAGCGCAGCCGCTTCTCGTCCGCCGGGGCGTCCGGGTTGGCGTTGCTGGCCACACCGGGGGCGGGCATGTGCAGGAAGGAGAAATGCGAGGTGTCGAGCGCGCCCTCGATGGTCTGCGCCCAATTGCATTCCTGCAGCTTCTTGGTGACGAAGCGGTGGCTGGCCGGCAGCATGGCGAAGTCCAGTTGCGGTACATCCGGCACCGCGTCCTCCGGCCCCAGCCAGGCCCAGAG
>JAEWCI010000354.1 GCA_023390705.1 Pseudomonadota bacterium | reverse complement strand
TGGTGGAGGCGGCGCTGCGCTCCGGCAGCCTGATCACCGCGAGGCTGGGCCTGGAAGCGGGGCGCGAACTCTACGCCGTGCCCGGCAGCCCGCTCGACCCGCGCTGCCGGGGTGCCAACGACCTGATCCGCCAGGGCGCGCATCTGGTGGAATCGGCCGAGGACGTGCTGGAGCACCTGCCCCCTGCCCCGCGCGAGCCTGGCCTGGTGCCGCGGCAGCTCGCCATGACCCCCGATGCGCCGCCGGAAGAACCGTCCCAGCCGCCCGAACCGGAGGGTGAGGCCGCTCAACTTCTTGAATTACTTGGCACAACACCCGTCATGGTTGACGAATTGCTACGCCGCTGCCACCTCTCGCCGGCCGCCGTTCAGGCTATCCTGCTCGATCTCGAAATGGCCGGCAGGGTTGAAATGCTCCCCGGGAACCGGGTAGCCCTGACCGGTCAGGGCTGAACGGCAACCGGGAAGGTTCGGCCGCAACACGCGTCTCACCCCGCCGCGCCGCCCCGCTGCGTGACGTATGGAAGTATTGCATGCCCGACGTCGTCGTCGTCGAATCGCCTGCCAAGGCCAAGACGATCAACAAGTATCTCCGCCGCGATTTCACCGTGCTGGCGAGCTTCGGCCATGTGCGCGACCTCCCCCCCAAGGACGGCAGCGTCCGCCCGGAGGAGGACTTCGCCATGGATTGGGAGAGCGAGGACCGCGGCGAGCGCCAGGTGAACGAGATCGCCCGCGCGCTGCGCGGCGCCCGCCGCCTGTTCCTCGCCACCGACCCCGATCGCGAGGGCGAGGCCATTTCCTGGCATGTGCGGGAGATGCTGGCCCGCAAGGGCGCGCTGAAGGGGCTGGAAGTCCGCCGCATCACCTTCAACGAGATCACCAAGCGCGCCGTCCAGCACGCGCTGGAGCATCCGCGCGAGCTCGATGCGCCGCTGATCGACGCCTATATGGCACGCCGCGCGCTGGACTACCTGGTGGGCTTCACCCTCTCCCCCGTGCTGTGGCGCAAGCTGCCGGGCAGCCGCTCGGCTGGCCGCGTCCAGTCCGTCGCGCTGCGCCTGGTCTGCGAGCGCGAGGCGGAGATCGAGGCCTTCCGCGCCCGGGAATACTGGACGGTCGAGGGCCGCTTCCTGACCCCGCAGGGCGCCCCCTTCACCGCCCGGCTGACGCATCTCGAAGGCAGGAAGCTGGAGCAGTTCGACCTGCCGGACGAGGCCAGCGCCATGCGCGCCAAGGCCGCGGTGGAAGCGGGCGAGTTCAGCGTGCTTTCGGTGGAGAAGCGCCGGGTCCGGCGCAACCCGCCGCCGCCCTTCACCACCTCCACCCTGCAGATGGAGGCCAGCCGCAAGCTCGGCATCGGCGCGCAGCAGACCATGCGCCTGGCGCAGCAGCTCTATGAAGGCGTGGATATCGGCGGGGAGACCGTCGGCCTCATCACCTATATGCGTACCGATGGCGTGCAGATGGCGCGGGAGGCGATCTTCGCCATCCGCGACCATGTGAAGGACGCCTTCGGCGCCGACTACCTGCCCGGCGCGCCGCGCGAATACAGCAGCAAGGCGAAGAACGCCCAGGAAGCGCATGAGGCGATCCGCCCGACCGATGTGCGCAACACGCCAGAGAAGGTCGCCCGCTTCCTGGATGACCGGCAGCGCCGGCTCTACGAACTGATCTGGAAGCGCGCCGTCGCCAGCCAGATGCAGTCCGCCGAGCTGGACCAGACCACGGTGGAGATCGCCGACGCGGCGAAGAGGACCATCCTGCGCGCCACCGGCTCGGTCGTCGCCTTCGACGGCTTCCTGAAGCTGTACCGCGAGGACGAGGACGACCGCGCCGCCGATGCCCGCGCCGGGTTGGCTACGGGCGGCAGCGCGGAGGACGAGGACAGCCGCATCCTGCCGCCGATGCGCGAGCGCGACCCGCTGAAGCGCGGCGAGGTCACGGCCAGCCAGCACTTCACCCAGCCGCCGCCGCGCTATTCCGAGGCATCGCTGGTGAAGAAGCTGGAGGAATTGGGCATCGGCCGGCCCTCCACCTATGCCTCCATCCTGCAGACCCTGCAGGACCGCGACTATGTCCGGCTGGAGAAGCGGCGCTTCATCCCGGAGGACCGCGGCCGGCTGGTCACCAGCTTCCTGGTCAAGTTTTTCGAGCGCTACGTGGATACCGGCTTCACCGCCAGCCTGGAGGAGCAGCTCGACGAGATCTCCGGCGGGCGGGTGGACTGGAAGGCGGTGATGCGCGCCTTCTGGGAGGAATTCCGCAAGGCCGTGGACGCCACCAGGGACCTCAAGATCAGCGATGTCATCGACGCGCTGGACGAGGAGCTTGGCCCGCACTTCTTCCCCGAACGCGAGGGTCAGGGCGACCCGCGCGCCTGCCCGGCCTGCGCCAGCGGAAGGCTCGGGCTGCGGCTGGGCCGTACCGGCGCCTTCATCGGCTGCTCCAACTACCCGGAATGCCGCTACACCCGCCCGCTGGTGGCGCCGGGCGCCGAAGGGGAGAACACCGCGGCATTCGCCGAGGGCCAGCGCAGCCTGGGCACCGACCCGGAGACGGGCCAGGAGGTGACGCTCCGCCGCGGCCCCTACGGCCTTTATGTCCAGCTCGGCGAGGGTGGCACCGACGACAAGGGCAAACCCACGAAGCCCCGCCGCGCCAGCCTGACGCGCGACATGGACCCGGAGAGGCTTGACCTGGAGAAGGCGCTCGCCCTGCTCTCCCTGCCTCGGGTGGTCGGGCGGGACCCGGAGACCGGCGGCGAGATCACCGCCGGCATCGGCCGCTTCGGCCCCTACATCAAGCTCGGCGCCACCTATCAGAGCCTGGAGCCGGGCGACGATGTGCTCTCGCTCGGCATGAACCGGGCGATGGAGCTTCTGGCCAAGGCGCGGGCCAAGGTCCGCCTGCTCGGCAACCACCCGAAGGACGGCGCGCCGGTGGAGATCCGCAAGGGTCGCTTCGGCCCCTATGCGCTGCACGGCAAGATCGTCGCCAACCTGCCGCGCGGGGTGGAGATGGAGACGGTCACGCTGGAGGAAGCGGTGGCGCTCCTGGCCGAGAAGGGCAAGGAGATGAAGCCGAAGGGGGCCAAGGCGGGCGCCAGGGGTGCGGCGAAGCGCGCCACCACGGCGAAGCCGGCCGAGGAGGAGGCGCCGAAGCCGGCAGCCAGGAAAGCCGTCGCCCGGAAACCTGCCACGCCCTCTGCCACGACGCCACGCCAGCCTTCCACCAGGCCCGCGACCAAGCCAGCCGCCAGGGCCGCGGTGAAGAAACCGGCCCAGGCCGGCAA
>JAEWCI010000350.1 GCA_023390705.1 Pseudomonadota bacterium | reverse complement strand
TCTGCTTTTCCGTATAGGCTGACTTGTCGCCCCGGGGCATCACTCCCTCCGTCGCGGATTGCCCTCTCCAACCGGGTCCGCAGCGGGCGGTTCCGCCCCCCGCGGTGCCCCTCAGCGCGGTGCCAGGTGCGGCGCGAGCAGCATGGCCAGCGGCACGGTGGCCAGCGCCGCCGCGGCGGTCGCGGCGGTGCCCCAGCCGATCCCCGCCGCATCGCCGAGCGCGCCATAGAGGATCGGCGAGAGTGCGCCGGAGCCGATGGTGCCGGTGTAGAACAGCGCGAAGGCCCGTTCCGCCCGGCCCGGCGGCGCCAGTTCGGGCACCGTGCCATAGAGCACCGAGGAGGTGCCGTTCAGCGCCATGCCCAGCATTGGCAGCAGCACCAGGCAGGGCCAAAGGGGCAGCACCAGCACCGCCAGGGTTCCCGCGGCGGTCGCGCATTCGGTCAGCACCACGCTGCGCAACAGGCCGAGTTGCTCCCCCAGGAAGCCGAAGGCCAGCTTGCCGCCGGCACCACCGAGGAAGACCAGGGCCAGGGCCACGCCCACCAGCGGCAGGTCGGCGCCCTTGGCCTGCAGCAGGAAGGGCAGGAAGGTCAGCAGCCCCATGCGCACGCCGCTGTCCAGCACGCCGATGCCGAACAGCAGCCCGAAGCCGCCGCGCCCGCCACCCGCCCGGCCCGGCGCCGCGGATTTGCCGCCCTGGGCAGCAGAGGGGGCGGCCAGTGCCGGCATGGCAAGCTGGATCGCCAGCGCCGCCAGCAGCCCCAACCCCGCCACCAGCCACAGGCTGGGCCGCCAGGGCAGCACCAGGAGCAGCATCGAGACGGCGACAGGCAGCCCCGCCTTGCCCAGGTCGCCCGCGAAATTATAGGTCGCCAGCGGCCGCCGCGCCGCCTCGCCCCAGGCACGGGAAACCGCCGCCGAGGCCAGCGGGTGCTGGGTGGCGGAGCCGATACCGGACAGCCCGAGTGCCAGGGCCAGCCCCAGCAGCCCGCCCGACAGCCCGGCAAGCCCGTATCCCAGTGCCGCCAGGGCGGTGCCCAGCGCCAGCACCGTCCGCCCCCCCAGCCTTTCCGCCAGCCAGCCGGCTGGAATCTGCATCGCCGCCATCAGCCCGGCATAAAGGCCGCGCAGCCCGGCCAGCGCGCCGTAGCCCAATCCGAATTCCGCCTGCCACAGCGGCAGCAGCAGATAGATCAGGTCGGTGTAGCCGTCGTGCAGGGCATGGGCGCCACTGGCCACCGCCAGGGTGCGGCGCGGCGCGCCGGGGTCCGGCGCGGCGGCGCTGCCGGCCGCGGCAGTGGTGGCGGAGCCGGATGTCATCATTCTGTCACAGCTTGCCTGCCCTTTGGCCCGAACGCCAGCACAACCCGGAATTCCGTTGCCCGATCGCGTGGGCATGGCAGAGTTGCGGCATGCCTCCGCGCAGTTCCGACGCGCCTTCCAAGGCGCAACGCCATCGCCGCATCCTCGCCGCCATCGCCGGCGACGCGACGGTGCGCATCTCTGCCCTCGCCAGCGAGTTCGGCGTCTCCACCGAAACCGTCCGCCGCGATATCGAGGAATTGTCGCGCCAGGGCGCGGTGCGGAGAACCTATGGCGGCGCCTCGGTCACCCATGCCGGGCTGCAGCCGGCGATTGCCGAGCGCGAGCAGATGGCGGTGGCCGAGCGCAGCCGCATCGGCGCCGCTGCCGCCGCCCTGGTCGAACCGGGCGCGGTGATGATGATCGATGCCGGCTCCACCACCGCGCATCTCGCCCGCGCCCTGGCGAGGCGGGACCCCAAAGGCACCGTGCTGACCAACAGCCTGGCGGTGGCGGATGCGCTGGGCACCGCCGAGGGCATGCGGGCGCTGCTCTGCCCGGGCGATTTCTACCCCGTGGAGCGCGCCGTCTATGGGCCGGAAACCGTGCATTTCCTCGGCCGCTTCAATGCCGACATCGCGCTGATCGGCGCTTCCGGCCTTACCGAGGAAGGGCCCTGCGATGTCGAAAGCCGTGCGAGTTGGGTGAAGCGCGCCATGCTGGACCGCACCCCGCGCCGGGTGCTGCTGGTGGATGCCGGGAAATTCGGCAAGGCACATCTCGAACGCATCTGTGCCCTGTCGGGCATCACCGACCTGGTGACCGACCAGCCACCGCCCGAGCCACTGGCGGCGGCGCTGGAACGGGCGAAGGTGCGGGTCACGGTTGCGGAAGCCTGATGGTTTGTGTTTGATATTGCACATCAGAATGCGGTATCTGCCACATCACGATGGATGCCGCGCCCCTGCCCTGCTCCCCCCTGCCGCTGGCCAGCCTGCCCGCCACCCGGCTGCGTGCCCTGCAATGGGTGTTGACCGATATTGACGACACGCTGAGCACCGATGGCCGGCTGACCGCCCCGGCCTATGCGGCAATGCAGGCGCTGGCCGAATCGGGGCTGAAGGTGGTGCCGGTCACCGGCCGCCCCGCCGGCTGGTGCGACATGATTGCCCGCTTCTGGCCGGTGGCCGCAGTGGTGGGGGAGAATGGCGCGCTCTGGTACAGCTACGACCACGCCAGCCGCCGCATGCGCCGCCACCAGGCGCAGGACGAGAACACCCGAACCGCGGGCCGCGCCCGGCTGGAAACCCTGGCCAGCCAGGCCATGCAGGCCGTCCCCGGCTGCGCCATCGCCGCCGACCAGCCCTTCCGCCTGTTCGATGTCGCCGTCGATTTCCGCGAGGATGTGGCGCCGCTCGGCCTCGATGCCGCCGAGCGCATCGCCGGCATCTTCCGGGCCGGCGGCGCGGAAGCCAAGGTTTCCTCAATCCATGTGAATGCCTGGATCGGCGGTTGGGACAAGCTTTCCGGCCTGCGGCACCTCTTCGCCACGCTGTGGCAGGAGCTGGATGGCGCGCTGGACCGGGTGGCCTATCTGGGCGACAGCCCCAACGACTCGCCGGTCTTCGCGGCCGTGCCGCTTTCGGTCGGCGTCGCCAATGTGCGACCCTTCCTGCCCGCCATGCCGGCCCGCCCGGCCTACATCACCAGGGCGCCGGCAGGCGAGGGATTCGTGGAATTCGCTGCCGCCCTGCTGGCGGCGCGCAATGAACCGGGAGAAACGACATGATCAGGCATTTGCTGGGCGCCGCCGCCTTGCTGGCGCTCTGCGCGGGCACGACACCGGCCTCCGCGCAGCAGGGCGCGGCCTGCGGCCATCGCGGCGCGCTGGACGACGCCTATTGCGACGAGGACCGCGACCTGGTGGCCGACCCGCCGAGCGACCCGGCGCGGCTGCGCGACCCGTCCGTGCTGGTCTTTGCCTATACCCCGGTGGAGGATCCGGCGCTCTATGCCAGCCAGTTCCGCCCCTTCACGGACCACCTGACGCAGTGCACCGGCAAGCGCGTGGTCTATTTCCAGGTCACCAGCAACGCGGCGCAGGTGGAAGCCATGCGCAGCGGCCGCCTGCACATCGCCGGCTTCTCCACCGGCCCCACGGCCTTCGCCGTGAACCTGGCCGGCGCCGTCCCCTTCGCGGTGAAGGGCGGGCCCGAACATTATGAAAGCTACCGCGTGCAGGTGCTGGTGCGGGCGGATAGCCCCTTCCGCAGCCTGGCCGATCTCAAGGGCCGGCGGATAGCCCACACCTCCGCCACCTCCAATTCCGGCAACCTCGCGCCACGCGCCTTCTTTCCGGCGCTTGGCCTGGTGCCGGAGCAGGATTACCGCGTGGTCTATTCCGGCGGGCATGACCGCAGCGTGATGGGCGTGGCCGCCGGCGACTACGACGCCGCGCCGGTGGCTTCAGATGTCTATGGCCGCATGGTCGCGCGCGGCCAGGTGCGGGGCGACGCCATCCGCGTCATCTGGGAAAGCGCCCCCTTCCCCACCAGCAGCTTCGCCCTGGCGCACGATTTGCGGCCGGAGCTGGCGCAGCGCATCCGCCAATGCTTCTTCGACTTCCGCTTCCCCGAGCAGATGCGCCGCGACCTGGGCGGCAATGACCGCTTCTGGCCCGCCACCTACCTGAAGGACTGGGAGCCGGTGCGGCAGGTGGCCGATGCGGTGAACGCCCCCTACACACGGGCGAATTTCGACGCCGAGGCCCGCGCCGAGGAAGCCGCCGCCGCCCGCCGCGCCCAGCAGCGCCAGCAGCAGCAGCAGCAACAGCCGCAGCGGGCACAGTGAACGACGCCACGGCCTCCGCCGTGCCTCGCGCCGCATCGGGGC
>JAEWCI010000335.1 GCA_023390705.1 Pseudomonadota bacterium | reverse complement strand
TGCTCAGCCTGCCCGCCTGGATATCGGCGTGCAGGTTGCGCGCGCCGTCCGCCAGGCTGGCCCCGCCGGTTTCGATGGCCCGGTGCAGCGCCGCGGGGTTGCTGGCCAGCAGCAGCGTGGGGCTCATGGCTTCCACGAATTGGCGCAGATGGAAGGCAAGCCGGCGCCGTTCCGCCTCGTCCATCCCGTCCATCACCGCCTCGCCCTGGTTGAGCAGCCAGTCCGAGGCGAGGAGATAGGCGTCCTTCAGGGTCCGATAGACCGGGTTGCCATGCCAGTCGGGGGCGGCGAAGCGCTTGTCCGTCCCTCCGGGTGCTGGCGCCCCGGGGGCGGGCGATGCGTCCCACCAGCGCCTTCCGGTGTCGTTCCATGCCTCTATGGCCGCACGCCAGAGCCCGGTGCTCAACTCCGTGGCGGCAGCCAAGGCCGTTCCTGGCCGGCCGAGGGAGCGCAGCCACACGGTGCGCAGGGCGCGGGCAACTTCCGCCCAGTCAACCGGCACGACGTCGCGCAGCGGATTTGCATTCCACATCTGGTCAACGGTGCGCAGGAACGGGTCCTTGGCGAGCGCCTCGCTCAACTGCCTTGCGCCATCGGCCAGCAGCCTTCCCAGCACCTCGTCGGGGCTCAGGTGCCACCATGAAGCGTTCTGTCCGGCCCAGCCCTGGCCGGCACCCGAAACCGTCTGCATCCACGCCGTCCAGAGGCCCAGCAGGGCGTCCGGACCGGCCGGTGAGGCTGATCCTGGGTCCGTGTCGTTCCCCGGTTCCCGGGGTGGTCCTTGCCTGGTCATTGCTCTCCCGCCCACGGTGATGTGCCGTTGTTCCGGTATGCGGCGCGCCAGGCCCTACCGGCTTCTCATGAGCCGGTGGGCAGGCCGGGAAAATGGCGCCGGCGCAACCGGCTACTTCCTGTTCGCGTGCCGCTCCTGATACGTCCTCGTGTGATGGTGGATCTTGCCTTGCTCATCCCGGTATTCCCGGGATTTCAGGTCATCGTCAGCGGCGCCACCCGATGCGTGCCTGCCGCCCCCGGAGCGTCCCCTGGCCTGGGAGGAATGGCCGCTGCCATGCCGGGTGTCGTCGGCGCCGCGGGGATGATGGCGGCTGGCGTGTTCGCCGTGCTCGCGGCGTTCAAGCGTGTCCCGGCCGATGATCTTGCTGAAGAGGCCATCCTCCTCATAGAGCAGCGCCAGCTTGCTTTCCTCGAACTGCCGGAAGAATTCGTCCCAGGAGATCTCAACCAGGCTGTCGTGCTCCGACTGCGGGTTGTCCGGGAACATGATGCGGATGATTCCGACGTCCCCGCCCTGATGCGTACGCTTCACGGCGGCCGGCCTGCCACCTTTCGCTTCAGCCCAGCGGCGGATGTCGTCGTGGTTCGTCGTGCCGGTAGCCATCCCTCTCCTCCACCCGATCCGATCGGTCCGGCAGCGTTCCCGTAACCTTCCGTGTGGCCGAGGATCGCTGCGGAGCCAGGCTCGCCCCCGTCAACGGCCAGGGCATTCACCCGTTGCAGGGCGAGGCTCGCCCAGCCCCTCATCCAGGACGCTGGAGCCCCGATGGGCGAGCCGCGCGCTTCGCGGGACAGCCGGCAGCGGCCCTGTCCTGGCCTGCCGCTCCCAGGTCTCCGCCCGGCCGGCAAGCACAAGAGAGGGCCATACCAGGCTGAGCGGGGCAGGTGCCGGGGGCGGAGGTGGCATCGGCCACCGCGGCGTTCCGGCGCCGGTTCGGGTGGACCACGCAACTTGTTGACGAGCGGGGTGGCAGCGGCCACGCTTGCGACGCTGCGCCGCGAGGGCGACAGCCAGTAGATGGCCGGAAGAACACGGCCGCCAGGAGGAGGGTCCAAGTGGGGTTCGACCGGCGCCGGCGTGATCGGCCGCGACATTCATCCCGCCGTGCCGGACATG
Source organism: Pseudomonadota bacterium (assembly GCA_023390705.1). Lineage (GTDB taxonomy): Bacteria > Pseudomonadota > Alphaproteobacteria > Acetobacterales > Acetobacteraceae > JAEWCI01. The sequence goes on along the minus strand of JAEWCI010000335.1, from coordinate 6,704 downwards.
TCGGCCCTGCTGCCCCATTTCGATGCCCATTGGCGCGAGGTGATCGGGTCGCGCGGCATTGATGGTCTCGGCCTGGCTTTCCATCCGTCGCAGGCGCCGATCCGCTGCAGGCCGGACCGGCGTACCCACGGCAAGCCGGGCAGCGACCTCGAACCAATGCGTCGGCAGCCTTCACCGCTGGCGGCGTGAATCCAGGCAATTCGGGAGGAAATGAATGAGCATCCGGCGCAGGATCATGCTGGGCGGCCTGGTGGCCATCCCTGCGGTGAAGCGCGTTGCGGCACAGGGAACCCAGGGGCGGGATGCCCTTGCGCGTTTCCCGGAGCGGCCGGTGCGTATCGTCGTCGCCTATACCGCCGGGGGAGCCGCCGACAGCCAGGCGCGGCTTGCCGGGCAGAAGCTCAGCGAGCTTTGGGGCAAGCCGGTGGTGGTGGAGAACAAGCCCGGTGGCAACACGCTGATCGCCACCGAAGCGGTCCAGCGGGCGCCGGCGGACGGCCATACGATGCTGAGCGTCTCGCTGCCCTTCGCGCTGAACCCGATCATGTTCGAGCGCCTGCCCTATGACCCCTTCCGCGACTTCGTGCCGGTCGGGCTGATCTCAACGATCCCGAACATCTTCGTGGTGCATCCCTCCTTCCCGGCGCGCACGGTTGCGGAATTCGTGGCGCATGCAAAGGCGCACCCGGGCGAGATTGCCGTCGCCCATACGGGAATCGGCGCGATCACGCACCTCTCGGGAGAGCTGCTGTACGACATGGCCGGCATCCAGGTGAACACCATCGCCTATGCCGGAAGCGCTCCCGCGCATTCCGATGTGCTTTCCGGCCGCGTGCCGGCGATGTTCGACAGCAGCATGCTGCCGCATATCGCCGCTGGCCGGGTGCGGCCACTCGGTGTCACCTCGGCACAGCGTGTCGCCCTGCTGCCGGAGGTTCCAAGCATCGTGGAACAGGGCTTCGGGGGCTATGATGCGGCTGCATTCTACGGGCTGGTGGCGCCGCGCGGCACGCCTCCGGAGATCGTGGAGAAGATCTCCGCCGACCTGCGCAGCGTATTGCGCGCACCGGATGTGAGGGACCGCATGCAGGGCCTGACCTTCGTGCCAGGCAATACGACCCCCGCCGAATTCGATAAATTCATCAAGGATGAGGCGGCGCGCTGGGGCGGGTTGGTGAAGAAGCGCAACATACGTCCGGATTCATGAGGCCGGCGGGGCATGCCGCCTGAAACCGGCTGGCGGCAGCGCACCGCATGCCGGGCTTCGCCGCGGGGAATACCGGCTGGCCTACGCTTCGCAGAACGGAGGCGAGATAGACCGCAGCCATGTCCGGTTAGCCCGGCTGCACCGGAAGATGGGCGGGGAATGCCACTACGTGGATGCCCCACAACCGGCCCGGCCGAAATGGATGCGGCGGCGCGCCTACGCCCGGCTTGTAGCGGACTGGGAAGCCGCCATGGAGCGGCACGATGACCTTCGGATGGCGGGCGCGCGCCGACGCTGGCACGGCGATCTGCGCGCGGCTTAAGGCAAGGCGGACGGCCGATTTGCCGCCTTGCGCTACCTATTTGCTACTTAGGCTGTCTGAAAAACCTAGCGGACCCGACACGATTCGAACGTGCGACCTTTGCCTTCGGAGTGGGGTCTTTTACTTAGTTTCTTCATTGATGAGCGTCGTCGGTATTTGTTTTTCTGTGCTATCTGACGCTGGACTCCGATGATGTATTGATATCATACTTGAATTGATCTGCGCTCTCAGACTACCCCGTCGTTACCCCGAAATTCGGGGCCGATTTTTGAAGTGAGAGCAAAGGTTGAACATGCCCGTCGCATCCAACCGCATCGGCCTCCGCGAGATCCGCGCGCTCGGCCCCAACAGCACCATCTTCGACGGCGGAACCGGCTCCGTGCCTGGGTTTGGCGCCCGGCGTCGCATCAGCCACCACGTCTCCTACTTCGTGATGTACCGCACCCAGGACGGCCGGCAGCGCCGCTACACGATCGGCACGCACGGCGCGCCCTGGACGCCCGAGACGGCGCGGACCAAGGCGCAGCAAGTATTGATGGCCGCCAAGATCGAGGGGGCCGACCCCAACGACGAGAAGAAGGCAAGACGATCGGCCGCGACCGTCGCCGAGCTCTGCGACATGTATATGGAGGACGCGGAGGCCGGCCGGCTGCTGACCCGGCGCGGCATCGCGAAGAAGGCCTCGACGGTGCTGACCGACCGCAGCCGCATCGACACCCACATCAAGCCGCTGATGGGCACGATGAAGGTGCCCTCCGTGACGCGCGAGGACGTCGAGCGTTTCATGCACCGCATCGCCGAGGGCGCCACCCGCAAGCGGGTGAAGACCGGCCGGAAGCGGGGCCTCTCGAACGTCCGCGGTGGCAAGGGCACGGCCTCGCGCACGGTTGGGCTGCTGAGTGCCATCTTCACCTACGCTCAGCGCAAGCGGATGATCACTGAGCATCCGGTGCGTGGGGTGATCCGCTATGCCGATCGCCGGCGCCAGCGCCGCCTTTCGGACGACGAATACGCGGCCCTCGGCCGGGCGCTGGCCGCGGCAGCCGCGCCGCCCCTGCCGCGGAAGGACGGGAAGCCGGCGCGCGCGATCTGGCCCGCTGCCGTCCAGGCCGCGCGCTTCCTGTCGCTGACGGGCTGGCGCAGCGGCGAGGCGCTGACGCTGCGGTGGGGGATGCTTGACCTGCCGCGGCGCACCGCCAGGCTGCCCGACACCAAGACGGGCGAGAGCGTGCGCCCCCTCTCCAGCGCGGCCTGCGACCTGCTGCAGAAGATCGGGCCCGGCAAGGCCAACGCGCTGGTGTTCCCGCCCTCGCGCGGCGACGGGATCATGACCGGCTTCCCGACGGTGTTCGAGCGTATCGCGAAGAAGGGCGGGCTGCCGAAGGACATCACGCCTCACATCCTGCGGCACTCCTTCGCCAGCCTGGCCGCGGACCTCGGCTGCTCGGAGCTCGCCATTGCGACGCTGCGCGGGCACCGGGCCGGCAGCGTCACCGCGCGCTACACCCACGCGGCGGATGACGTGCTCCTCTCGATCGCGGACAGGGTGGCTGCGGCGACGCTGCGGAAGCTGGACGGCGAGCGCAGCGCGGTGGTGGTGCAGGGGCCGCGGGCCGGGCTGGTGGTGGCGTGATCAGCGCCGCAAGGGCGATGGTGGAGTGCGGTTTCTCAGCGCGCGCTTCCCGCCCCGCCGGGTACCATGGGGGTCAAAGGGACGGTTGGCGCCGGTCAGAAGGTCACGTCGTCCGGAAGCGACTCGCCGTAGTGGACAGCCACGCCCGCAACGAGCTCCTGGAGAGCGCTCGCCTCAGCTTCGCTCAGCGATGCCATGCGCTGCGGCTTGTCCCGCATGTCCCGCGCCAGCAGGCTCAGCCACGCCTCCATGATGCGATCGTCGTCGGCTGGTGGCGCTTCGGACATGGGACGGCACCCTCGGAGGCTTCGGGGCAGAGACGAGGGCGTTGCCGGTACCCCAACGGCGATCCCCAGGTGAAGGGTCTTCTGCGTCTCGACCCCAAGCTGGCACCAGGGCCAGAATCCCCCTATATGACCACAGTAGTCATTTTGGGGTGCCGGGCCATGCGTGAGGTTCAGTTGCGGGATGCCAAGGCCAGCTTCTCGGCCGTAGTCGATCAGGCAGCCAAGGGTGAGACGACGGTTGTGACGCGGCACGGTGCGCCTGTCGCCGTGGTCCTCGGCTACGATGAATGGCAGCGCCTGACGCATGCCCGCCCAGGGCTGGCGGACCTGCTGCTGAGCTTCCCCGAGGGCGGCGAGCCGCGCCGCGACCGCACGCCGGCGCGCGATCTCGGGCTGTGACCGCAGGCTACCTGCTCGATACCAACGTCATCTCCGCGACGGCCCCCGACCGGCGGGACGTGCTGCCGCCCGAGAAGGCCGCAGCCCGCGCCTGGGTCATCGCCAACGAGGCGAGGCTGTTCCTTCCGGTCACCGCGGTGGCCGAGATCGCCGCCGGCATCGGGGATCGGGAGGGCAGCGGCGCTGTGCGCCATGCCCGTGAGCTGGCCGCCTGGCTCGCCAGCTTACTCGCCGCATACCCGGAGCGGGTACTACCGTTCGACACCGAGGCGGCGCTCCATGCGCGGCATCTTCAGCGCGAGGCCCGTAGCCACGGCATCGCGCCCAGCTTCGCGGACCTGACCATCGCCTGCATCGCGCGCGCCCGCGGGTTGGTCGTCGCGACGCGCAACATCCGCGACTTCGCCCCGATGGGTGTTGAGGTCGTCAACCCGTTCGAGGCGTGAGGCATGGATCTGACCTGCGGGACGCTGGCAGCTGACCTGAAGCTGAGCGTTCGAAAAAAGGGACGCAAAGTGCCGAGGACGACGCTCCCAGACGGGCTCGAAGCGCTCCGGGTCGAGATGGAGTTAGGCGAAGTGATGCGCCTGATCGAGCGCACCGCCCGCTGGGTTGACCCTGCAACTTTCCGCCTGCTGCCGCTCTGGTATCCTGAGTATGCGCGGAAAGACCTTTTCTACAAAAAGAACTGGTCTGCCGAACAGCTCAACAAGGGCAAGCACAAGCAAGAGGGCAATATCGGTGCCAACAAGGCATTAACACATGCGCTCGGGCTGCGCTCCGATGACCGACCGAACTGGTCATGCTGTCACATCTGGGGCGTGGATGATGCGCGCTACCAATCCACGAATCTCGTCGTCCAGGATCGTCGCTTTTATTCCTGCGTAGCCAACATGCTCTTGCTGCCGACTCCGCTCAAGGCCTTCACCGACACCGTGCCAGAGGTGAAGGCGATGCTGCGGATCTGCGCGCGTGCCCTTTATAACTGGCACTGCGATCACGAAAGCCTCGTGGAAACGTTGGCGACAATTGATCGGTGGGATGCTTGGGACGCTTATCCGTCCAGTTGGCCTCGCAGATCCGGCGACGGGATAGTGCCGCCCGGCGTGGTCCCCCTTAACGACGGCATTCGCAAGGATGCCGCGCGAAGGTTGGCCCGCGTACGCAAGGATATGGTTTCTGCCGGGCCCCATTATCCGCGCGAGGCGGTCCGCACTGCGATGGCCTACTGGGACATAGAGGTGTGACCGATGATGCAGAGCCGGCTCGTGCAGACCGCACTGGAAGCCGCCGCAATGGCACGGGGCGAAGCCGTGCCTGGTGCTATCGTCCACCTCGTGGTGACTCCGACACCCGCCGCGGAGTCCCAGTTGAGTCGGGAGCCGACTTCTCTCGACACTCCGGCCCAGCAGTCTGAACGCGAGCAGGGCTGAACGTGCCGCGCGCCTTCCGCGGATTTGGGCGCCTCGGACCGCAAGCCGCAGCGTCCCGGATCACGCTGTTACAATCGAGGGCATAGCACAAAGCAGGAACGCACTCCTACATCCTACTCCAGCAGCGACTCGGACCGGCCCCGCGCCGTCATCCGAGCCGCCTGCATCGCCGAGGTGGGGGACAGGATGAAGCACCAGGACGCAGCGGGTCTGACACTGACCGAAGCAGCCCGGGCGCATGGCGATCCGGACTCCGTCGCGCTCCTGGTCGCAGCCGAGGCAGAAGCCGCGCGCCTCGAGGCCTTGGATATCGAGCAAGGCCTGCCCGATCCTCGCCGCAACGTACTGAAGATCTTGGCTTATCGAGAGGCCGAGTATCAGCGCTGCCAGCTGCGTGACGCGCTTCGGCACCGGCTTCGGGAGGGCGACCTGATCGCCACCGCGCGGGAGCGTCCCGCCGGCCCGCGCATCGACGTCCCTGCCGCGGCCTGGCGGCATCTTTCCCCCGCCTTCGAGAACAGCAGCGCGCGCGATGGCATGGGCCAGGTTGCGTTGTACGATGTGCGTATCGTCCTCGCTGGGCCGGCTGCCCCGACGACCATACCCCCGGCCGATGCAGCGTCTGCGCTGTGCCGGGAAGCGGAACCAGCGCCCGTCTATTCTCTCGCCGTGCTGCGGAGCTGGTACCGGCTTCGATGCGCGGGCTGGCCCGCGACGCAGCCGCCGCCGAGTGAGCCGGAAGACCGCAGCGCAGCCTCCAGGCACTTCGGCAGGACGATTCCGCGCTCGGCCCTCCGCGCGATACGGTGCGAACTCGCGCCTGCGCATTGGCTGAAGCCAGGGCCACGCAAACCGCCGCCCTGACCGCGGCGGCGCGATCTCGGCGTTTCTCGCCGGCGCGATTTTTCGGCGCCATCCAGGTCCCATCAACCGCGCGCTGCTGCGCGCAAACGGTGGAGGGCCCGATGGCACAGATCCCTGACAGCAACGACGTTCGGCTGACGCGGCAGCGTGTCGCCGAGGCGCTCACCGAAGCCGGCTATCCCATCTCGCCGCGCACCCTCGCCACCAAGGCCACGCGCGGCGGTGGCCCGCCCTACTCGCTGTTCTCGGGCCGGGCGCTCTACCGCTGGGGCGACGCGCTGGAGTGGGCGCAGAGCCTGACCACCGCGCCGCGTCGCAGCACCTCCGAGGCCGACGCGCATGCCGCTCGCTGAGCGCCAGCCGATCATGCGCCGCCCGCCGCTCCGCCGCCTCCCGCAGCTGGACTTCGAGGTGATCAACCGCGAGGCGCTGCACCGCCTGCCGGAGGTGCTGGCCCGCCTGCTGCCGGGTGGCCGTATCATCGGTCCCGAGTGGCACGCCGGCAGCCTGCGCGGCGAGCCGGGCGATAGCCTCCGGGTGCGGATGCGCGGCGAGCGCG
>JAEWCI010000138.1 GCA_023390705.1 Pseudomonadota bacterium | reverse complement strand
CGGCCGGATGGCCGCGCCCGGCGTTTGAGGGCAGGAAAATACAGGCGGCCCGGAAGGGCCGAGGCCGCGAACGCGGTCCGCCGCCTGTGCGGCGCAAGCCAAGCGGCCGGATGGCCGTGCCCGGCGGCTGAGGGCAAGATATCAGGTGGCAGCGTAGAGATAGGTCGGCATCGGCTCGGCCTTGTCCACCACGCCCTTTACGCCCGGCACGTTCTCGGCCAGCACGCGCAGCGCGCGCCGGACAGCGTCCGTGCGCATGAAGCCATGGAACTCCACCACGCCGTTCTTCACCTCGACCATGGTGTAGAATGTGTCGGTCCAGGGTTCCTTGCGCATCGCCGCCAGTACGGCGCGGCGGATGCGGTCGTCGGAAAGCTCGCCTTCCACCGGCGGCGGGGCGACCAGGGCGCGCAGCAGGTCGGCGCGGCTCACCAGGCCGCGCAGCCTTCCGTCCTGCACCACCAGCACGCGGCGGATGCCGCGCTCCTCCATCATGTGCGCGATATGCGCGGCGGTGGTGTCCTCATCCACCGTCACGACATGCTCCGTCATCACGTCGCTGGCGGTGGCGCCATGGGTGCGGGCGTAGCGGTCCGCCTGTTCCGCCGGATCGGCGAAGAGGCTGGCGAACCAGCCGGTGGGCTTGTCCTCCTCCCCGGCCAGGCGGCGGATCAGGTCGGCCTCGGTGACGATGCCGAGCAGCGCGCCGGTCTTGTCCAGCACCGGCACGGCGGAAATGCCACGTTCCGATAGCAGGCGGGCGATCGCCACCACCGGCGTCTCCGGCGGCACGGTGACCACGTCGGGAGTCATCAGGTCACGGGCGGTGAGGTTCTGCATGGCGTCCTCTTGGGGAGCGTGGCCGCAAACTGCCTGCCCCGCTCCGGCCTTGCCTTGACGCAAGTCAAGTTTGTGCCGGACCGTGGCGATCACAAGATATGGGGGAACGTCAAATGGCCGGGATTCGCCGCCGGCAGGCGCTGGGCTTGGCCGTGTCCCGCCTTGCCCGGGCCCAGCCGGGCCAGCGGCTTGCCATCGCCACCGGCACGGTGGGCGGGGGGTACTACCCGCTTGGTGGTGGCCTGGCGAACCTGCAACTGCTCGGCGCCAACCGGGTGGGCATGGTGTTCACCCAGGTGGACACCGCCATGGACGCGCTGCGCGATGAGGACCGCTTCCGCAACCGCGCCATGCCGGTGCGGGCGGTGGCCGTGCTCTACACCAACCGCATGCAGGTGGTGACCACGGCGGCCAGCGGCATCCAGCGCTTCGAGGACCTGAAGGGCAAGCGCATCTCCTCCGGCGTCCCCGGTTCCTGGACCGAGGTGGTGACCTTCCGTCCGCTGGAAGCCGCCCGGCTGGACAAGGACCGCGACTTCCGCGCCCGCGAACGGCTTTCCCCGAACGAGAGCAGCAACGCCATGAAGGATGGCAAGCTGGACCCCTTCTTCTTCACCGGGCGCGTGCCGACCGGTGGCATCATGGACCTTGCCGCCACCGCCGGCACGGAGATCCGCCTGCTGGACCACGGCCACCTGGTCCCGGCGCTGATCCGGAAATCCGGCCCGGCCCATGTCGCGGAGGCCATTCCGCCCGGCAGCTTTCCATCGTGAACCTGCTGGCGATGCGGGAGGAAGCGCCCGACGCGCCGGCGACCGGCATCCTCGAAGCCGCCTGGGCGAATCGGGCGGATCTCGGCCAGGTTCATCCGGAGGGGCGGAATTCCGCGCTGGAACGGCAGACGAATGCCCAGCCTTCTGTGCTGTCGCGTGATTCACGCTTGTCGGTAATTCCGCCTCAAGCGATCACGCCCTGGCCGAATCCGGTTGACAGCCGCGGGTGGCTGGCCTTTTGGCGGTTGGCAGCGCCGTGGCAACAGGCGGCGCATCGCCATCGGTCCAGGAGGACGTTCATGCCCGGGTTCACTCGCCGCGCCGCATTCGGTGCGATTGCCGCCACCCTTGCCGCGCCGCGCCTCGTCCATGCGCAGGCGCAGCAGCAGCTTGCCATCGCCACCGGCACGACAGGCGGCGTATACTATCCTCTCGGCGGCGGTATGGCGAATCTGCTCTCCCGCCACATCCCGGGCATGAGCGCGACGGTGGAGGTCACCGGCGGTTCGGTCGCCAACAACCAGCTTCTCGGCGCCGGCCGCGTCGGCATGATCATCACCCAGGTGGATGCCAGCGTGGATGCCGTCCGCGGGGTGGAGCGGTTCCGCGGCCGGCCGGTGAATGTCCGCGCCATCGCCGTGCTCTACACCAACCGCATGCAGGTGGTGACCACGGCATCCAGCGGCATCCAGCGCTTCGAGGACCTGAAGGGCAAGCGCGTTTCCACCGGCGCCCCCGGATCGGCCACCGAGATCATGGCCTTCCGCCTGATCGAGGCCGCCGGCATTGACCGCGACAAGGATTTCCGCGCCCGCGAAAGGCTCTCCCCGGCGGAGAGCACCAACGCCATCAAGGACGGCAAGCTGGACGCCTATTTCTTCGTCTCCGGCGTGCCGACCAGCGCCATCACCGACCTCGGCGCCAGCCCGGGCATCCAGTTGCGGCTGATCGACCACGACCAGTACGTGCCGAAGATCGTGGAGAAATACGGCCCGGTCTATTTCCCGGAAGTGATCCCGGCCAATACCTATCCCGGCCAGACCGAGCCGAACAAGCAGATGTCGGTCGGCAACATCGTCGCCGTGCTGGACACGATGCCGGACGCGCTGGTGAAGAACATCCTGGAAGTGCTGTGGAACGGCCGGCAGGAGCTGGTGCAGGTCCACCGCGAGGCCGCCGGCTTCACCCTGGAACGGCAGAAGAGCGCTTCCGCCGGCGTGCCCTGGCACCCGGCCGCCGAGGCCTTCTGGAAGGCCCAGGGCGCGCAGCTCTGACCGGCCGCCGGAAGGCCCGCCTTCCGGCTTCCCCGGTCTGGGCCGGGCCCCGTGCTTCCGGGGCTCCGGCTGATGCAAGCGGGTCCGGAAGGCCGGGCCGCCCCTCGCCGGTCTCTCCCTGGGCGCGGCGCCGGAGCGCCGGCCCGGCGCGACCCGGCGGCGAGGTGACGGTTAGGGGCGGGCACCGCGCGGCGAATTCCAGGGCGGCCCGCGCCCCCTCTGTCCGACCATTGGCCCTGTCCGACTGTTGATTGCCTTACCCGCGGCACGGGCCCAGGTCCGACCGCTTCATGTCCAAGGGGAAGCCTCACCCATGAGCGGCACCACCCATCCGCACCACCTGCCGCCCGAGATCGCGCCCGGCGCGCTGGACGAAGCCACCGCCAGCCGTGTCGAGCAACTGATCGAGGAGGAGGAGGGCGCGCAGAACCGCTTCACCGGCTGGCTGCACTGGGCGGCCACCGGCGTCGCCCTGGCCATGGCGCTGTTCCACCTGTGGGCGGCCTGGGACATCGTGCCCACCACCTCGCTGCGCTTCATCCATGTCGGCTTCGCCATGGTGCTGGGCTTCCTGCTCTTCCCCGTGGCCCGGCGCTTCCGCCACCGGGTGATGCCCTGGGACATCGCGCTGATCGCCATCGCGCTCGGCGTCACCTGGTACCTGCTCTATGGCGGCGACATGATCGGCGTGGAGCCGCTGATCGACCGCTACGTCTTCCCCGAAGTCTGGGACCTGGTCGTCGGCTGGGCGCTGGTGCTGCTGGTGCTGGAGGTGACGCGCCGCTCCACCGGCCCGGTGATGCCGGTGGTGGCCGTGCTGTTCATGCTCTACGGCTTCTTCGGGGAACTGCTGCCGTCGCCCTGGCAGCACCAGGGCTACGGGACGGAGCGGCTGATCCCGCACCTCACCATCACGCTGGACGGCATCTTCGGCACCGCGGTGGATGTTTCGGCCAGCCTGATCATCCTCTTCACCATCTATGGCGCCATCCTCCAGGCCAGCGGCGCCGGCAAATTCTTCGTGGACTTCTCCTTCGCCGCGACCGGCGGCAGGGCGACCAGCGCCGGGCGGACGGTGGTGCTCTCCTCCTTCCTGCTGGGCGGGCCTTCCGGTTCGGGCGTGGCCACCACCGTCACCCTGGGCACCGTCGCCTGGCCGATGATGAAGCGCGTCGGCTACCGCGCCGACGATGCCGGCGGGCTGCTGGCGGCCGGGGGCCTGGGCGCCATCATCTCCCCGCCGGTGCTGGGGGCGGCGGCCTTCCTCATCGCCGAATACCTCAAGATCGGCTACCTGGAAGTGCTGCGGATGGCGGTGGTGCCGACCGTGCTCTACTACGCCGCGCTGCTCTTCATGGTGGAGCTGGACCAGCGCCGGATCCGCGCCGCCGGCATGGCCACGGAGGTGATCCAGACCGAAAGCCCCTGGGCGCTGACGAAGAAGTACGGCTTCCACTTCACCTCCCTGCTGGCCATCGTGGTGTTCATGGTGCTGGGCTATTCGCCCACGCTCTCCGTGCTCTACGCCATGGGTGTCGCCGTGCTGCTCTCCTTCATCCGGGCGGAAAGCGCGCTCTGGCCGAAGCGGCTGGCGGAGGCGCTGGCCGGCGGCGCGGTGCAGGCGGTGGGCATCGCCGCCACCTGCGCCTGCGCCGGGATCATCGTCGGCATCATCACCCTGACCGGGCTGGGGCTGAAATTCAGCGACATCGCCATCCAGGCGGCCGGCGGCAACCTGGTGGTGACGGCGCTCTACACCGCGCTGATCGTCTGGGTGGTCGGCCTCGCCGTGCCGGTGACGGCCAGCTACATCATCTGCGCCGTGGTGGCGGCGCCGGCGCTCATCAAGCTGGGCGTGCCGGACTACGCCGCGCACATGTTCGTCTTCTACTACGCGGTGCTGAGCGAGGTTTCGCCGCCCACCGCCCTCAGCCCCTTCGCCGCCGCGGCGATCACCGGGGCGGGGCCGTACCGCACCACGCTGCAGGCCTGGAAATACACCCTGCCGGCCTTCGTCCTGCCCTTCGTCTTCGTCACCGACCCGGAAGGCGTCGGCCTGCTGCTGAATTTCCGTGAAGGGATGGGCTGGGGCGCCGTGGCCTGGCAGATCCTGCTGGCGACCGCCGGGCTGGCGGCGCTGGC
>JAEWCI010000058.1 GCA_023390705.1 Pseudomonadota bacterium | reverse complement strand
GATCGAGGCGGCCGAGGAGGTCCTGGCGCTCATCGCCTGATCGCGACGGTGCTGAACGCCGGACCATCCGGCACTATCCTCGCGATGGCATCTTGCGGAAGCGGCAACCAACCGCATCTGCGCGGCTGACCGGAACCCGAGCCGCGCATGAACGCACCGCTGACCACACCTGCCCTGATCCCCGACCATCCCCGCGTCGCCGTCATCGGCGCCGGGCCGGGCGGCCTTGCCGCCGCCATGCAGCTTGCCGCCGCCGGGGCGCGCGTCACGCTGTATGAGAAGGACGGCGTGGTGGGCGGGCGCACCCGCACCCTGGAAGCGCCGGGCGGCTACCGTTTCGACCTGGGCCCCACCTTCTTCCTCTATCCGCGCATCCTGGCGGAAATCTTCGCGGTCTGCGGCGCACGGCTGGAGGAGGAGGTCGAGCTGATCCGGCTCGATCCGCAATACCGCCTCCTCTTCGAGGGCGGCGAGAGCATCGAGGCGACCGCCGATCTCGGGCGCATGGAAGCCGAGATCGCCAAGCTCTGCCCCGCCGATGCCCGCGGGCTGCGGCCCTGGATGGCGGAGAATGCGGCCAAGCTCGCCGCCTTCCGCCCGGTGCTGGAACGCGCCTTCCACTCCCCGGCCGATGTGCTGGGCCTGGACATGCTGCGGGCCCTGCGTCTGCTGCGGCCGGGGCGCAGCGTGGATGCCGATCTGGCGCGGCATTTCCGCGACCCGCGCGTGCGCCTCGCCTTCTCCTTCCAGTCGAAATACTTGGGGATGAGCCCCTTCCGCTGCCCCAGCCTGTTCACCATCCTCAGCTATCTGGAATACGCCCATGGCGTGTTCCACCCGCGCGGCGGTTGCGGCGCGGTGTCGGCGGCGATGGCGCGGGTGGCGGCGCGGCTGGGGGTGGAGATCCGCCTGGACGCGCCGGTGGAGCGCATTGCCTTCTCCGGCAATCGCGCCGTCGGGGTGGAGGTGGCGGGGTGCCGCCATGCCGCGGCGGCAGTAGTGCTGAACGGCGATTTCGCCCATGCCGTGCCGCGGCTGATCCCGCCCGAACTGCGCCGCCGCTGGAGCGACCGGCGGATCGGCGCCGCGCGCTATTCCTGCTCCACCTTCATGCTCTACCTGGGCGTGGAAGGCACTTTCCCCGGGCTGGCGCATCACAACGTGCTGCTGGCCGAGGATTACCGCCGCAACATCCGCCAGATCGACGCCGGCGAGTTGCCGGACGTGCCGAGCCTCTACCTGCAGCATGCCGGCGCCACGGATGCCACGATGGCGCCGCCGGGGCATTCCAGCCTCTACCTGCTGGTGCCCGTGCCCAACCTGCGCAACGGCACGGACTGGCAGGCGGAGGCGCCGCGCTATCGCGACCTGGCACTGTCCCGGCTGCGGGCGCTGGGCATCGAGGATATCGAAAGCCGCATCCGCTACGAACGCATGGTGACGCCGCGGGACTGGCAGGCGGAATTCGCCGTGGGCTACGGCGCCACCTTCAACCTGGCGCATGACCTGGGGCAGATGCTGTGCTTCCGCCCGGGCAACCGCTTCGGCGACGTGGCCGGGGTGTATCTGGTCGGCGGCGGCACGCATCCCGGCAGCGGGCTGCCGGTGATCTACGAAGGCGCGCGCATCACCAGCCGGCTGGTGGCGCAGGATCTGGGGCTGGCGCCGGCGCCGCTGGCGGAACGCGCCACGGCGCTGCGGGAGAAGATGGCATGACATCCCATGTGGTGGTGGTCGGCGGCGGGCTGGGCGGGCTGGCCGCGGCCTGTGTCGCGGCGGCGCGCGGGCACCGGGTGACGCTGCTGGACAAGAATCCCTGGCTCGGCGGCAAGGCGGCGGTGCTGCACCTGCCCGCGCCCGACGGCGGCGGCGAATTCCGCTTCGACATGGGCCCCACCATCCTCACCGTACCGCGCGTGCTGCGCCGCATCTACGCCGAGGCGGGACGCGACCAGGCGCGGGAGTTGCCGCTCATCCGGCTGGACCCGCAATGGCGCTGCTTCTTCGAGGACGGCTCGCGCATCGACCTGCGCGAGGAAGTGCCGACCATGGCCGCCGAGATGGAGCGCTTCGCGCCGGGCAGCGGCGAAGGCTACCGCCGCTTCCAGCAGGTGGCGGAGCATCTGCACGGCATCTCGGAGAGGTTCTTCTTCTGGAAGCCCGTGGAAGGGCTGACCGACACCATGGACTGGCGCAGCAACCTCCAGCCCGGCACCATGAAGGACGTGCTGGCGCTGCGCATGGGCCGGACCGTGGCGCAGGTGATCCGTGGCCATGTGCCGGATGCGCGGCTGGCGCAGATGCTGGACCATTACTGCCAGTATGTCGGCTCCTCCCCCTATCTCGCCCCGGCGGTGCTGTGCTCGATCGGCGACATGCAGGCCAGCGAGGGCATCTGGTACCCGCGGGGCGGCACCCGCGCCGTGGCGGAGGGCCTGGCGCGGCTGGCCGGCGAGCTTGGCGCGGATCTCCGCCCCGGCGTGGAGGTGAGCGGCTTCGAGATCGAGGGCGGCGCGGTGCACGCGGTCCGCACCGCCGGCGGCGAGCGCATCGCCTGCGATGCCGTCATCTCCAACATGGACGCCATCCGCACCTATGCGGAGCTTGTGGGCGGCACCGCGGCGCGGCGCTATGCGAGGAGGAAATTCGAGCCGGCCTGTTCCGGCGTGGTGCTCTATCTCGGCCTCAGCCGCCGCTACGAACACCTGGCGCATCACGATTTCGTCTTCTCCCGCGACGCCGAGGAGGAGTTCGACGCCATCTACAAGCGGGGCGAGCCGGCCCCGGACCCGACCTGCTACCTGGCCGCGCCTTCCGGCACCGATCCTTCCGTCGCGCCGCCGGGCGGCGAGGCGCTGTACGTGCTGGTCCACACGCCGCATCTTCGCCCCCACCATGACTGGGCGCGGATGCTGCCGGGATACCGCAGGGTGATCCTGGAGAAGCTGAAGCGCACGGCGGGGCTGGAGGACATCGAGAGCCGCATCGTGACGGAGCGCCACCTGACGCCGCGGGACATCCATGAACGCTACCGGGTGCTGGACGGGGCGATCTACGGCCTCGCCTCGCACGGCAGCTTCCTGGGCGCCTTCAAGCCCGGCAACCGCTCCCGCCATGTGCGCGGGCTGTACCTGGCGGGCGGCGCGGCGCATCCCGGCCCGGGGATGCCCATGGTGATGATGAGCGGCTGGATCGCCGCCGATGCGCTGGACCGCGACCTCGGCGGCCGCGGCATGGCGCCCGCGGCCGAACTGGCCGGGCGGCGCGATGCCGAAAGGCCAGGGCTGGCGGCGGAATAGCCGCATGGACTCGCCGGTCGCCCTGCGTTCGGCGCGCTGGCATGGCTTCTTCCGCCATGCCTTCGCCCGGCATGCAGGGCGCCACATGCGGGCGCTGCGGCTGGCGCGCTGGGGCAGGCCGGTGGAGGGCCTGCCGGGGCCGCTGGTGGTCTTTGCCAACCATCCCTCCTGGTGGGACGGGGTGGCCTTCATGCTGCTCTCTCATGCGCTGTTCCCCGGCCGGCCGGTCTTCGTACCGATGCAGGCGGCGGCGCTGGCGCGCTACCCCTTCATGCGGCGCATCGGCGTCTTCGGCATCGAGACCGGCACGCCGCGCGGCGCCGCGGCCTTCCTGCGCGCGGCGCGGGAGGTGCTGGCCGCGCCCGGTCACATGCTGTGGCTGAACGCCCCGGGCCGCTTCTGCGACGTGCGGGAACGGCCTGTGGCGGTGCTGCCCGGCCTCTCCCGCCTGGCGGAAATCGCCCCGGGTGGCACCTTCCTGCCCCTGGCGCTGGAATACCCCTTCTGGTCCGAGGCGAAGCCCGAGATGCTCGCGGCCTTCGGCCCGCCAATCCCGGCCGCGGAATTGCTGGGGCTGGAGCGGGAGGCGCGCAGCGCCAGGCTGGCCTCGGCGTTGGAAGCCACGATGGACCGGCTGGCGGCGGATGCGATTGCCCGCGACCCGGCACGGTTCGAAACCCTGTTGCGGGGGGAGGAGGGCATGGGCGGCATCTACCAGTCCTGGCGGCGGCTGGGCGCGGCGCTGCGCGGCCGGCGCTTCGACC
>JAEWCI010000570.1 GCA_023390705.1 Pseudomonadota bacterium | reverse complement strand
CACCAGAGGCGCTGCCGGCACGCCCAGCGGGCCAGCCACCGGCGCGCGGCCATCATCGGCGGCGGCGACCGAAGCCAAAGCCTCTGCCCGCAAGCGGCAGGTCGCCGCCGGCCCTGCCGCGCCGGAGGCCCGGCGCAAGCGGGCCAAGCACCTTCCACCCGCCCGGCTGGAGACCCTCGTCGCCGCCGCCCGCAAGAGCCTGGAGGACGACAAGGCCGAGGACATCGTGGTGCTGGACGTCACCGACCGCGCCAGCTTCACCGACCGGATGATCATCGCCACCGGCCTCGCCGAACGGCAGATCCAGGCCATGGCGACGCATCTGGAGGAGGCGTTGGAGAAGGTCGGGCTGAAGCTGCGGCGGGATGCCATCCAGGCCAGCCCGGACTGGGTGCTGATCGATTGCGGCGACCTGGTGGTGCATCTCTTCATGCCGGACGCCCGCGCCTCCTACGCGCTGGAGCGCATGTGGGGCCCGGACAGCCCGGCCGGCGAGGCCGCCCCCAGACCCGAAGGTGGCTAGGCAGGCCCGGCTGCTGGCCATCGGCCGGTTGAAGGCCGGGCCGGAGGCGGCGCTGTTCGAGCATTACAACGCAAGGCTGCGCCCGCCCCTCGCCGTGACGGAAATCCTTGAGGCCCGCGGCAGCGCCGCCGAGGTGCGGCGGCGGGAAGGCGCGGCGCTGCTCGCCGCCCTGCCGGAAGGGGCGCTGCTGGTGGCGCTGGATCTCGGTGGCCTGGCGCCGACCAGCGAGGCCCTGGCGGCATTGACCGAACGCTGGGAAGCGACGGGCAAGCCGCTCTGCTTCGTCATTGGCGGCACCGAGGGGCTGGACCCGGCGGTGCTGGCGCGGGCGGAGCTGCGCCTCTCGCTCGGCCCGCTGACCTGGCCGCATTTCCTGGTGCGCGGGCTGCTGGCCGAACAGCTCTATCGGGTGCAGGCAATTCGCGCCGGACATCCCTATCATCGCGCCTGGCGTCCATGACCACGGGGGGACAAGGGCGATGGGCATGCTGATCCTGGCGGCGCTGCTCTGGCTGGCGCTGCATCTCGGCCTCGCCGGCACCAGGCTGCGCGACGCCATCGTGGCCCGCATCGGGGAGCGCGGCTTCCGCGGCCTGTTCAGCGCCGCCTCCGTCGCCGGCATCGTCTTCCTGGTGGCCAGCTACAATGCCGCGCCGACCACGCCGCTCTGGGTGGCGCCCGCCTGGCTGCGCTGGGTGGTGCTGCTGTTGATGCTGCCGGCCTTCATGCTCTTCATCGCCTCGCTGCGTGGCAATCCCACCGCCGTCGGCGGCCCGGGGCTGGCGGCGGAGCCGCGCGGCATCCAGCGCGTCACCCGCCACCCCATGCTGTGGTCCTTCGCGCTCTGGGCGGCGCTGCACCTGCTGGCCAATGGCGACAGCGCCAGCCTGGTCTTCTTCGGCACCTTCCTGCTGACGGCGCTGGCCGGCATGCCCTCGATCGACGCCAAGCTGGCGCGGCGCGACCCGGCGGGCTGGGCGGCGCTGGCGGGGCGCACTTCCATCCTGCCCTTCGGCGCCATCCTGGCCGGGCGCAACCGGCTGGTGCTGGGGGAGATCGGCCTGGTGCCGCTGTTCTTCGGCCTGCTGCTCTATTCCGGCCTGCTGCATGCCCATGCCGGGCTGTTCGGCGTTTCCCCCCTGCCGCCGCGCTGATCCTGCGGCTCCGGGCTTCCTTCCCCGGCCCCGTCCCTGCTTGCCGCGGGGACCACCGGGGCGGATGATCCGCGACACAGGCAAGGAGGCCCGCCATGGATGAGCCCGCCACCGAGGGCCCGGAAGCGGGCCAGTTGCATGCCCGCCCCCGGCCATTGGAAAAAACCGCCTCGCCCTGGCCGTTGCCGCCGGGCCTGCACCCGCTCGGCATGGGTGGGGGGCGTGACGGCAGGCTGCGCGTGCCGCCGGCGCCGGGTTCAGGCCCGCTGCCGCTCATTGTCATGCTGCATGGCCATGGCGGCACCGCGGAGCGCGCGCTGCGCCGCATCGCCCCGATCGCCGACCGGGCGCTGGTGATGCTGCCGGAAAGCCTGGGCCCCACCTGGGATGTCCTGATGGAAGGCTACGGCCCGGATGTCGCCCGGCTGGATGCCGCGCTGGAGCGCCTGCTGGCGACATGGCCGGTGGACCCGGCGCGGCTGGCGATCGCGGGTTTTTCCGATGGCGCTTCCTACGCCCTTTCCCTCGCGCTGATGAACGGTGCGCTGTTCAGCCATTGCCTCGCCTTCTCCCCCGGCTTCGCCGCGCCGGTGCGGCTGGAGCCGGGCACGCGGGTCTTCATGAGCCACGGCACGGAGGACGAGGTGCTGTCCATCGAGCATTGCTCCCGCCGCCTGCTGCCGAAGCTGCAGCGCGCCGGCATTCCGGGGCGCTACATGGAGTTCTTCGGCGGCCACACGGTGCCGGAGGAGGTGGCGCGGCAGGCGTTGGATTTCCTGCTGACGGATTGACCGGACGCGCACAGCGATTAAAGCCTGTGCCCAGTTCCGGGAGAAACGCCATGAAGAACCTTGTCACCCGTCGCGCCCTCGGTGGCGCGCTCGCCCTGCTCGCCGGCCTGCCGGCGGCGCGCGCCCAGGGAAGTGCCGCCTGGCCGGCCCGGCCGATCACCTGGGTGGTGCCCTTCCCGCCCGGCGGCATCACGGACAACACGGCGCGGCTGATCGCGCAGAAGATGATGGCGGTGCTCGGCCAGACGATCATCATCGAGAACCGCGGCGGAGCCGGCGGCAGCATCGGGGCGGAATACGTGGCCCGCAGCACGCCCGATGGCTACACCCTGCTCTACGGGACGCAGGGCACCCAGGCGGCGAACCTCGCGCTCTACCGCAGTGTCCGCTACGACCCGATGCGCGACTTCATCCCCGTGCATGGCCTGGCGGCGACACCCAACCTGATCGTGGTCAATCCCGACCGCCCCTATCGGACCATTCAGGAGGTCCTGGAGGCGGCGCGGCGGAAGCCGGGCGAGATCACCTATGCCTCCAGCGGCGTGGGCACCAGCACGCATCTTGCCGGCGAGTTGTTCCAGCGGGTGACCGGCGTGCGCCTGACCCATGTGCCCTACCAGGGCGCCGCCAAGGCATTGAACGACGTGGTGGCCGGCACGGTGGACATGATGTTCGACAATCCGGTGACCACGGTGCCGCTGATCCGCTCCGGCAGGCTGCGCGGCCTGGCGGTGACGGCGGAGCAGCGCGTGCCGATGGTGCCGGACGTGCCGACCCTTGCCGAAGCCGGGGTGAGTGGCGCCAACAGCGCTTCCTGGGCCGGCATCTTCGTTGCCGCCGGCACGCCGCCCGAGATCGTGCAGAAGCTGGCCGATGCCGCCGCCGCCGCGCTGGAGGACCCGCAGGTGAAGGAAAGCTTCGCCGGCAATGGTCGCATCGGGCTCGTCGGCCTGCGCGGCGACCGCTTCCGCGAATTCATGGCCGCCGAGATCCCGCGCTGGCGGGAACTCGTCGAACGTTCCGGCGCGCGGCTCGACTAGACAGAAAACGGCGCCGCCAGGTTGAAGACCGCGCCCGGTTTTCAGCCGCGGCGGGTAGGCCATTCGGGTGAGAAACTGATACCGGCCGCAGAAGTCCTGACCTCTGCGGCCGGTATCGCGCAGGGTTGGTGTGGCGGCTGCGAGCGACACGAAGGCAGCATACCGGTCGGCAGTCATGCTGGCCGGCATGATAAGGCAGGAGGAAACACAGATGCAGGGCATCTCCGAAGACCTCAAGGGCAAGGTCGCCATCGTCACCGGCGCCGGCTCCCGCCCCGGAGAGGGCGTGGGCAATGGCCGCGCCGCCAGCATCCTGCTGGCCCGCGCCGGCGCGCGCGTGGTGCTGGCGGACGCCAATGCCGAATGGGCGGAAGACACGCGCCGCATGATCGCCGAGGAGGGCGGCGAGAGCGTGGTGGCGCCGGGCGACGTGA
This sequence comes from Pseudomonadota bacterium, assembly GCA_023390705.1. GTDB lineage: Bacteria > Pseudomonadota > Alphaproteobacteria > Acetobacterales > Acetobacteraceae > JAEWCI01. Next base: position 11,209 of record JAEWCI010000570.1, on the reverse strand, counting down.
CGAAACCCGAGGATTGCGAGCGCATCACCCGCACCGCGACCGAAAAATGGGGCCGGCTCGACATCCTGGTGAACAATGTCGGCATCAGTGGACCGAAGGGCACCGCCGAGACGGTGGACCTGGAAGCCTGGAACCATGGGCTGCTGGTGAACGTCACCTCGATGATGCTGATGGCGAAATACGCCGTGCCGGCGATGCGCCAGGCCGGTGGCGGAGCCATCGTCAACATCGCGTCGGTGGCCGGGCTGCGCGGCGGCCATCCCTCGCTGCTCTATCCCACCAGCAAGGGCGCGGTGGTGAACATGACCCGCGCCATGGCGGTGCACCACGCGAAGGACGGCATCCGCGTGAACTGCGTCTGCCCCGGCATGGTCTATACGCCGATGGTGCAGGCCAACAACATGACGCCGGAACTGCGGGAGGCACGGCGCAAGCGCAGCATCCTGCAGGTGGAAGGCAGCGGCTGGGATGTCGGCGCCGCCGTCACCTTCCTCTGTTCCGGCAATGCCCGCTGGATGACGGGCGCCATCGTGCCGGTGGATGCCGGTGCGACGGCGATCACCGCGCTGTCGAACGGCTAGAGCCGGTCGCGGACGGGCCGTTCCGCCCGTCCGCGTCCTGCTTCAATCCACCGTCGCGCCGGCCGCTTCCGCCACCGCCGCCCAGCGCCGCGTCTCGGCCGCGATGAACTCGCGATAGCCCTCGGTGCCGAGCGGCCAGGGCTCGGCGCCCACCTCGCGGAAGCGCCGCGCGATGTCGGGGTCGTTCATCGCGTCCAGCAGCACGCCGGCAAGCCGGTCCGTGATCGCCCGCGGCGTCGCCGCCGGCGCGGCGATGCCGTACCAGGAGGAGACATCGAAATCCGGCACGCCCTGCTCCTGCAAGGTCGGCAATTCCGGCATGGTGCTGGCGCGCTCGGCAGTGCTAACGCCGAGGGCCCGCAGCGCCCCCTGCAGCACCAGGGCGCGCGAGACCGGGGCGTTGTCTATGTTGAACAGCACCTGGCCGTTCAGCACCGCCTGCATGGCCGGGGCCGTGCCGCGATAGGGCACATGCGTCACCTCAATGCCCATCCGCTGCGCGAAGAGCAGGCCGGAGAGCTGCGAGGAGGTCCCGGGGCTGGCCGAGCTGAAATTCGCCTCCCGCGGATTGGCCTTGATGTAGGCGATGAGGTCCGCGACGCTGTGGATGGGCTTGTCCGCCTTCACGATCAGCACGTTGGGCAGGCGGGCGAGGCGGCAGATGCCCGGCAATTCCACATGCGGGTTGAAGGTGCCGCGGTTGCGGTACACCGCCAGGCTGATGGCGTGCGAGGCGATGTGGTTGACCGTGAAGCTGTGGTTGTCGTTGGCGCGGATCGCGGTTTCGGCCGCGATCATGCCGCCGCCGCCCGGCCGGGGATCGATATAGAGGCCCTGGCCGAGACTCTCGCGGATGCGGTTCTCCAGGATGCGGATGAAGATGTCGGAAACGCCGCCGACCTGGGCGCTGATGATGAAGCGCAGGGGCTTCTCCGGCCAGCCTGCCTGGGCCCGCGCCAGGTTCGGCACCGCCAGGCCCGCGGCGCCGGCCGCGAGCAGGGTCCGACGCGACAGCATCGCGCCTAGTCCGCCGAAGCGCCGGAAGCGAGCACCACTGGACGCCATTTTTCCACCTCCCCCTTCATGAACGCAACGGATTCCGCCGGCAGCAGCGGGGCCGGCTCGGCGCCGAAATCCCGCACCTTCTGGGCAATGGCCGGGTCACGCAGCGCATCCACGATCTCCCGCCCCAGGCGTTCGATCACCGGGCGCGGGGTGCTGCCCTGGGCGGCGATGCCGTACCAGGAAGCGACGTCGAAATCCGGCACGCCTTCCTCCTGCATGGTCGGCAGTTCCGGCATCATGGAGACGCGCTGGCCGGTGCTGACCGCCAACGCCTTCAGCATCCCCGCCAGCACCTGCTGGCGGGAGGCCGGGGCGTTGTCTATGGCGAACAGCACCTCCCCGTTCATCACCGCGGCCATGGAGGGCGCGGTGCCGCGATAGGGCACATGCGTCACCTCCATGCCCATCCGCAGGCCGAACAGCACGCCGGAGAGGTGGGAGGAGGTGCCGGCCCCGGCCGAGGAGAAATTGGCCTGGCGCGGGTTCGCCTTGATGAAGGCGACCAGTTCCCGGACGTTGCTGATGCCGCGGTCAGGCTTGACGATCAGCACATTCGGCAGGCTGGCGATGCGGGCAACGCCGGGCAGGTCCTTCAGCGGGTCGAAGGTCAGCCGGCTGCGGTGCAGCGTCGGCCCGATGCCGTGGCTGGCGATGTGGTTGACGTAGAAGGTATGGGCGTCCGGGGTGGCCTTGGCGACGACCTCCGCCCCCACCAGGCCGCCGGCGCCGGGGCGGTTGTCCAGCCAGAGGGGCTGACCGAGCCTCTCCCGCAGCCGGTTTTCGAGGATACGCATGAAGATGTCGCTGGCCCCGCCGGCGGCGCCGCCGACCACGTAGCGGATGGGCTTTTCCGGCCAGGCCGGCTGGCCCCGGGCAAAGCCGGGCAGGGCCAGCACCGGGGTGGCGAGGAGCGAGCGGCGTAGGATCATGCGGCGTTTCCCTGCGCGGGCTTGATGTGCCCGCTTGCCCCCAGCCTAACACCAGCGTTCGGCAACATGCATCGGCGGATGCGGGGCCGGGCGCCGCCGGCTACCGGGGATATCACCCCGGGGCCGGGCAGAAGGCGCCCTACCACCCGGTAGCAATTCCTGCCGGAAGGCATTGACGCTGCCGTGAGAGCGGCGAAACTCGCCCCAGGAATGGGGAAGGAACGACCATGCGGCAGATTCACCTCGTCGGCTTCATGCAGGCCCAGAACTGCACCAACTACGCCAGCTCCTGGCGGCATCCGCTCTCGCGCACGGATTTCCTGACGGCCGACTTCTTCCAGGAGATCGGCCGCGTTCTGGAAGCCGGCAAATTCGACCTGGGCTTCTTCGACGACCGGCTCTCCATGCCGGACCGCTACGGCAGCGACCACCATCATACGGTGGAGCACGGCATCCGCTGCGTGAAGCTGGACCCGATCGTTACCCTGACCATGATGGCCGCCGCCACCACGCGGCTCGGCCTCGGCTCCACCGCCTCCACCACCTATTACGAGCCCTTCCACGTCGCCCGGGCCTTCCAGACCCTGGACCTGATGAGCAACGGGCGGGCGGCCTGGAACATCGTCACCTCGCTGAACGACGGCGAGGCGGCGAATATGGGCCATGACGAGATGATGGAGCACGACCGGCGCTACGACCGCGCCGACGAATTCGTCGAGGTCGTGCTCGGCCACTGGGATTCCTGGGAGGACGACGCCCTCATCATCGACAAGGCCACCGGCCGCTTCGCCGATGGCAACAAGGTCCACCGGCTGGACTACCGCGGCAAATTCCTGAAGTCGCGCGGCCCCTTCACCGTGCCGCGCAGCCCCCAGGGCCGGCCGGTGCTGATCCAGGCCGGCAGCAGCGGCCGCGGCAAGATCTTCTCCGCCCGCTGGGCGGAACTGGTCTTCGTCGCCTACCCCGATGTCGCGGCCGGCCGGCATGAGTATGCCGAATTCAAGAAGATGGTCGCCGCCGCCGGGCGCAACCCGGACCATGTGAAGGTGGCGACCCTGATCACCCCGATCTGCGCCGCGACCAGGGCGGAGGCCGAGGACAAGGCAGCGCTGATCGAGAAATTGCCGCTGGAGATCGACGCGCTCTCCCTGCTCTCGGAAGCACTGAATTTCGACTTCGCCAGCAAGGGCATGGACGAGCCCTTCAGCGACGAGGAAATGGCCGGCATCCAGGGCCTGCAGGCGATCCGCGACCGGGTGGTGAAGAAGACCGGCAAGAAGAACCCCACGGTGCGGGACTTCATTGTGGGCAGCGGCCGCGGCCGGCCGCGCATGGACATGGTCGGCGGGCCGAAGGAGATCGCCGACAAGATGGAGGAATGGTTCACCGCCCCGGCCTGCGACGGCTTCGTCGTCGCCGCCACCTATGTGCCTGATGGCTACGGCGACTTCGTCAGGCACGTGGTACCGGAACTGCAGCGCCGCGGCATCTACCGCAAGGACTACACCGGCCCGACGCTGCGCGACCATCTCGGCCTGGGCAAGGCCGAACGGGGCGCCTGGCGGCCGAAGAAGCTGGCGGCGGAGTAGGAGCGCCCACACAACCGTCTGATCTGCTTGAGGCAGATCAGACGACGGCGTAGGAGGCAAAGGCGAGGTGGATGACGAGCTTGGCAGAGCGATCGCGCAACTCATGCATGCCCTGGCGTCGGGTAGCCCTCGACGGCTGGTATGCCTACTACCTACCGCCGCCGCGCGCGACCACGAAGCCATCCTGAAATCCGCCGTCGCCTTTCATCTTTACCGCCGCTACGGCCCTGCCCAGGCGTTGAGCGAGGGCAATATGAAGGAGGCACTCAGACAACCAGGAAGTCGCTGGGTGTCAGGGCGAAATCGCCAAGTACTGTAATTGAGTTCTCCAGAGAATCCGGGGATCCAGGCTCTGAAAATTGCCAAGAAAAGAAGATGTAACTGCCGGTTTCAGTGACCGAAATACGTTCGGACAATTCAAAGAAATTACTGAATCCATATGACCTCACATCAATGACGTCCTTACCTGGCTCGAAATCGTGAATGATGGTCATTCCGGTTCCTTTCCCTGGCACAAAGACGTCCCGGCCTGTCTCCACATGACTGCCTTCTATAGCGGCCGCGTCGCCCCACATCTCATTGCGACTGGCGTTCCTACCGGCAACCAGGGTATCGTCCCCGCCCTTCGCATGCCCGGACATTATGTAGGCGTCGCCATAGAGGAGATTGATATTGCCCGGGTATGAGCCGCCGCCGAAGACCATATCGTCGCCACCCTTTGCTTGATCGGACATGGCGTAGGCGTCGCCATAAAGATGGTTGGTGGCGGCGAGGCGCGCACCTATCCCTGCACTGCCGAAGAGGCTGTCGTTCCCGCCAAAAGCGTGGTCTGACATGATCTCGGCATCGCCATAGGCTACTACATAGTTTGAGTACGGCCTGAATACATCATCGCCGCCCACGGCATGGTCCAGCATCAGCCTTGCATCGCCAACCATCAGGATGGTGCCCACCTGGGAGGCCGCCATCGTGTCATCACCACCGATGGCGTGCTGCCGGATCACATCAGCATCGCCAAATACGGAGAGATACACCTGGGGCGGCACCAGTTGGTTGGCTGACAAGTAGGCGGAGAAACCTTCCGGAAGCATCTGGTCGCCACCGCGATCATGATGCTCAAGCGTGCCCGATGTGTCGCCGTATTCCGTGTATGGATAGAAACCAGACCAAAGGATCGGAAGGTCAACCTGGATGTCATCTGCGTCGCGCATGAGCCCGCTCCTTAAACTCAGAACCCTTCGCGCTAGGGCAAGGCAAGGTCTCTGAAAAGTGGTGCGTTCGGACAGAAGTCCAAAGGCATCTCACCCTTCGCTGTGCCGGCCAGGAAACGGCGGCAACGCCCAAGCTCAGTGCAGGCCGCGCAGCACATCTCCGCTACCTGCATCTCAGTCGGGAAGCGCTCCTGCACCGACGCACGGTCCAGGCCGAAGCGATGCATCATCAACCCCAGACAGGCATCCACGCGCTCCCGTAGCCGTAGGACTGTCTCGGGTTCGAGCCCGAGCACCTGTATCAGCGGATCAACGCCACCGTGCCATGCAGTGGGCGCATCCGGTCTGCGGCCTGCACGCCCGGGGGGTTCCGCCGGCTCATGCCGACCCAGATGAGCTTCAAGGAACCGATGCAACGCGAGCCCCAGCCTGGCGGCATCGCGCGTATCGCCCTTCCTGCATGCGGCCTCGATGTCATCGAGGATCATCCGCCGGATCTGCCGCTTGCCTTCTGGCGTCCCGCACAGCGACCACCCCATCTCCAAGGCAACGATTTCGGGCAGGTGCTCGTGTCTGGCGAGCGCGGCGACCTGCTCCGGGTCAAGCTCGCTCAATCCCAGGCAGTCATTGAAGGTCAGCACGGTTGCCTCCCTTGCAACACTTCATTCTAGGGCAGCCGCGAGGCGTAAGCTTTGATATGGCGCAAACGGCACCAAGGAAATCCGGGTCCCGGTGCAGGCGGGCCAGGACAAGCCGGTTTTATTTCGTAATGAAACGACCGCCCGGAGTAGGTGTGGCAGGGCGGCGGCTATTGCCCGGCTGCCGCCCGCCGCGCCCAGGCACCATACAGCCGCGGCCCGGCCAGGGCCGCCAGCGCCAGCAGCAGGATCGCCAGGCTCACCGGCCGGGTGGCGAAGGTGGTCCAGTCGCCCTGGCTGATGGTCAGCGCTTGGCGCAGCGCCTGTTCGGCCATCGGGCCCAGGATCATGCCGATGACCACCGGCGCCGTCGGGAAATCGAAGCGGCGCATGAACATGGCGATGATGCCGATGCCATACAGCAGCACCAGGTCCGTGATGCTGTTGCTGATGCCGTAGGTGCCGATGGTGGCGAAGATCAGGATGCCGGCATAGAGCTGCGGTTGCGGGATCTTCAGGATGCGCGCCCACAACCCGACCAGCGGCAGGTTCAGCACCACCAGCAGGATATTGGCGATGTAGAGGCTGGCGATCAGCGTCCAGACCAGCTCCGCCTGCTGGGTGAACAGCAGCGGCCCCGGGTTGATGCCATAGCTCTGGAAGGCGGAGAGCATGATGGCGGCGGTCGCGCTGGTTGGCAGGCCCAGGGTGAGCATCGGCACCAGCACCCCGGCCGCGGCGGCGTTGTTGGCGGCTTCCGGCCCGGCCACGCCCTCGATCGCGCCGGTGGTGCCGAACTCCTTGGCGTGCTCGGGCGGCACCAGCTTGCGTTCGGCATAGTAGCTCAGCATGGTCGGCATCTCGGTGCCGCCGGCCGGCATGACGCCGAAGGGGAAGCCCAGCAGGCTGCCGCGGAGCCAGGGCTTCCAGCTCCGCCGGAAATCCTCGCGGCTCATCATGATGTGGCCGACCGGCCGCACCTCCTGCTTGCCCTCGACATGGTGCCAGGCGAGGTAGAGCGTCTCCCCCACCGCGAAGAGCGCGACCGCCACCAGCACCACGTTCACGCCATCCAGCAATTCCGGGATGCCGAAGGTCAGGCGCGGCTGGCCGGTCTGCAGGTCGATGCCGATCAGCCCCAGCAGCAGGCCGAAGAACAGGCTGGTGAGGCCGCGCAGCGCCGAACCCCCGAGCACCGCCGAGACGGTGACGAAGCACAGCACCATCAGCGAGAAATACTCCGCCGGCCCCAGCCTCAGCGCCAATTCCACCACGATGGGGCCGAGGAAGCTGATGCCGAGCGTGCCGATCGTCCCCGCCACGAAGCTGCCGATGGCGGCGGTGGCCAGGGCCGGCCCGGCCCGGCCGTTGCGCGCCATCTTCGCGCCTTCCAGCGCGGTGATGATGGAGCCCGACTCGCCCGGCGTGTTGAGCAGGATGGAAGTGGTGCTGCCGCCGTACATGGCGCCGTAGAAGACGCCGCAGAACAGGATGAAGGCGCCGGTGGCGTTGACCTGGAAGGTGATGGGCAGCAGCAGCGCGATGGTCAGCGCCGGCCCGATCCCCGGCAGCACCCCCACCGCGGTGCCGAGAAAGCAGCCGAGCAGCGCCCAGCCCAGATTGGCCAGGGTCAGCGCATGGCCGAAGCCCAGGGCCAGGCCCTCGATAGGATTCATCAGGGAATGTCCTGGCCGAGGGCCTTCAGGATGGCGCCTTCCAGCAGGCCGGCACCGATGTTCACGCCCAGCAGTTGCACGAAGCCGAACCACACCACCAGGGAGAGGACCAGCGCCAGCAGCAGGTTCCGCAGCACCCGGCGGGAGCCGAAGGCCGCCGCCACCAGCACGAATTGCGCCGTGGCGGCCACCGAGAAGCCGAACGGCCCGATCAGCGCCAGATTGGCCGCCAGCCCGCCCAGCAGCAGGCCCAGCGACCGCCAATTGGTGGGCGGCGCGTGCTGCACTTCCTCAAGCGTCACCGACCAGCCGCCGCGCAGGGCGGAGAGGCAAAGCCCGGCGCCCAGCGCCAGCAGCCCGGCCGCCACCAGATAGGGGATGGCCTTCGGCCCGACCTGGGCATAGATCGGCGAGGCCGGGATCACCGCCGCCTGCCACAGGACCAGCCCGCCCAGCAGCAGGACGAACAGGCCGACCGCGAAATCCGGCGCGCGCCGGTCGCGGCCCCTGGCCTCCCGCATGGCGGGGCTCATGGCGCCGCTCACTGGGCCAGCCCGATATCCTTCAGCACCGCCTCGGTCTGGGCCCGGTCGCGTTCGAGGAACCGGTCGAATTCCGCGCCGGTCATGAAGGCGTCCTGCCAGTCGCGGGTCTTCAGCATCTCCTGCCAGGCCGGCAGGGCGTGGATCTCGGTCATCAACTGCACCAGCTTCTCCCGTGCATCGGGGCGGATGCCGGGGGGCGCGAAGACGCCGCGCCAGTTGGTGATCACCACGTCCACGCCGCTTTCCTTCAGCGTCGGGATGCCAGGGTCGGTACGGGTTTCGCCGGTGGTGGCCAGGGCGCGCATGCGGCCGGCCTTGATCTGTTCGGCGAATTCCGAGAAGCCGGAGATGCCCGCTGTCACCTGCGCGCCGAGGATCGCCGCCTGGGCCGGCCCGCCGCCGGCGAAGGCGACATAGGAGCCTTCCCGCGCATTGCGGCCGAGCGACTTCAGGATCAGCCCGAGAGTGATGTGGTCCGTGCCGCCGGCGCTGCCGCCGGCGATGGAGACGGCGCCGGGGTTGGCCTTCAGCGCATCCAGGAAACCCTTCAGGTCTTGGATGTTGGAATTGGCGGGCACCACGATGACGCCGGCCTCCTCCGTCATCCGGGCGACCGGCGTCAGGTCCTTGATGCCCACCGGGGTGCGGTTGGTCAGCACGGCGCCCACCATGATGGAGCCGGAAACCATCAGGCTGTCGCCCCGGCCGCGCCGCTGGCCGACGAAGCGCGGCAGGCCCACCGTGCCGCCGGCGCCGCCGACATTCTCGAACTGGAAGGTGCCGACCAGGCCGGCGCCGCGCGCCACCTGTTCGATGGCCCTTCCCAGCCCGTCCCAGCCGCCGCCGGGCCCGGCGGGGATGAACATGTAGAGGCTGGCGAAGCGCTGCTCCGCCCGGGCGGAGCCAGCGAGGCCCGGCGGCAGCGCGGCGGCGGCGGCCAGTGCGAGAAGCAGGGATCGGCGCTGGGGCATGGTTCCTCCCGGGGGTCGCGCTTGATTCATAACGCCTTGCCACGGCCACCGGAAGCCGACGGCCCGGCGGCACCCCCGGCGCCTTCTCCCCCTTACTGGCGCAGGTCGCGCGCCAGCTCCGGCAGGCCGCCGATCGAGAGAAGATGGGCATAGACCGCTTCGAGCCAGCCCTTGTCGCGCAGTTCGGCCAGCTTCCCGGCCGGCAGCGCCTTCAGCGCGTCACGGTCCACGGCGTGGAAGCCGTCCACCCGCAGCGGCTTGCCGCCGTGGTCGAACTGCACCTGGGAAGGCTTCAGCAGGCCCAGCGCGGCCAGGCCATCGGCCATCGCCCTGGTGCGCAGCATCGCCTCCTCCACAGCACGGCAGAATTCGAAGGCGCGCTGAAGCTGCGCGGTGGGCTTGCCGTCGGCATCGAACAGGCTCTCGCCCGTCTCGGTGGAAAGCTGCGGCGCACCGGGGTCCAGGCAGAGCGCCAGTTCCTCCGACTGATCGGTGACCCGGACCAGGAAGAAGGGGTAGCGGCGCAGATAGGCCGGCACATAGCTGCCCGGCCGCCACTTGCCGTCTTCCAGGTAGAGATTGTGGCCGGCCTGCAGCCCGGTGAGGGCCAGCGGCACATGCGGCGCCTGGGCGGCGAAGACGATGGGCATGGTGCGGGCCGCGAGGACGAATTCCTCGGCGGCCAGCGGCACGGCGCTGGCCGCCGCGGCGAAGCCGAGCCCGGCATCACGCAGCCGCAGCCCCGCATGGCGCTGCGCCATCACAGGCTCCAGCCCCTGGTACAAAGGGGGCAGGGCCGGGGCGGCTGCCTCGGTTGCCTGGGCGGGAGGCGGGATGTCGGACATGGCGGATACTCCTTGCGGTGGTTTTGCCCACCGCGCCGCGCTACCGCAAGGATGCGGCGGCAATCCCGTCCTCCCACAAGGAAAACGGGCATCCGAATGACGGTCATGGCTTGCGCAACCCTGGGTATCAGGCCGAATATGCCGCATCTGGACCAAGCCCAGGAGCATCCCATGGCCGCACCGCGCGATCCCCGACTTGGGCGCCGGCTCTTCGTCTTGCGTGTCGCCGGTGTCGGCCTCGCCACCGGTGCCGCCGGCGCCGCGGAAGCGGCAACCCGGGCGCCCGCCCCCGCCCAGGCCCCTGGCGCCACCGAAGCCCGCACCGACAGCGATCCCTATGACGCACCCGGCTATGGCCGCCGCGGTTACGGCACCGGCCGCACGGACAACGACCCGCGCGACGCCGCCGGACATGGCCGGGGCTACTACGCCCCGCCGCGCCGCTCGGTGACCGACAACGACCCTTACGACTCGGCAGGACGCGGCCGTGGCTATGCGCCGCCCCGTCGCTCGGTGACCGACAACGACCCCTACGATTCGGCCGGCCGCGGCCGCGGCTGGCGCTAGGGCGGACCGCGGACGGGACTGAAGGTCCGGAAGCGTGGATCTGCTCTGTAAGCAATGACCTGCAGCGGATTGGCGTTCAGCATCGAACGCGATCGGCCATAGGCCAGCCCATCACGGCCAGGTTGCCCGGGCGGGGAAATCCGCCCGCATGCATGGCCCCGCGGACCGCGACCGGAGCATTCCCCTGCCCCGGGGTGAAGGGCTGCTGCGGCGGCCATGCCGCAGTCTGCGCGGCCCCCGGAGTTCGGCCCTGGCTGGGCGGAAGCCATTACTGCCGGCCGTGCCGGTTGCCAGGCAAGGCATCGGACCCGGGTGTCAGGGCACCAACTCGGCGCGCAGCGCCTCTCCCCTGACGGTGGCGGGGAACAGGCGTGTTTGTCATGCCCCTGCCACAGGTTTTCGCCACTATCGACACGAATATTCACCGATGTTATCGCAACCTGTGGTTACCGATCCTCGGCCCAAGGAAGGAAATGGCCTTGTCGAACACAGATAACGACCGGCGTCTCAATCGCCGGCTGATGATCCTGCGCCTCGCCGGCGCCGGCAGCGCCGCCGCATTGCTCGGCGGCACGGCCGCCCAGGCCCGGCC
>JAEWCI010000558.1 GCA_023390705.1 Pseudomonadota bacterium | reverse complement strand
GAACAGCTTGCGGCCAATCTCAACCTCGGTGTCCTGTCCAAGGCGACCGAGCTGAAGAAGCGCATCTGGTTCACCCTGGGCGCGCTCATCGTGTACCGCATCGGCACCTACGTCCCCGTGCCGGGCGAGGACGCGGCAGTGATGGGCGAGATCCTGCGCCAGCATGGCGGCGGGATTCTGGGCATGTTCGACATGTTCACCGGCGGCGCACTTGGCCGCATGACGGTGTTCGCGCTGAACATCATGCCCTACATTTCCGCCAGCATCATCATCCAGTTGATGTCCGCGGCGGTGCCGAGCCTGGAAGCCCTGAAGAAGGAGGGCGAGGTTGGCCGCAAGAAGCTGAATCAGTACACCCGCTACCTGACGGTGTTGATCGCCATATTCCAGGCCTGGGGCATCGCGGTGGGCCTGGAGCAGATGCGCGGCAGTTTCGGCCCGGCGGTGCACGACCCTGGCCTGTTCTTCCGCACGTCCTGCATGATCACCCTGGTCGGCGGGACCATGTTCCTCATGTGGCTGGGCGAGCTGATCACGGCCCGGGGCGTCGGCAACGGCATCAGCCTGATTATCTTCGCCGGCATCGTCGCCAATCTGCCTTCGGCCCTGGTGGCGATGCTGGAATTGGGCCGCACCGGCGCGATCTCCACCATGTTCATCATTGCGCTGCTGGTCATCGCCCTGGCGGTGATCGCCGTGGTGGTGTTCGTGGAGCGCGCCCAGCGGCGCATCCCCGTGCAGTATCCCAAGCGCCGGGTCGGCAACCGGATGTTCGGCGGCGAGAGCACCCACCTGCCGCTGAAGCTGAACACCGCCGGCGTCATCCCGCCGATCTTCGCTTCATCCCTGTTGCTGCTGCCGGCCACCATCCAGGGCTTCGCCGCCGCCGGGGCGGATGATTCGATCCTGATGCGGGTGGCCAACGCCCTTGCTCACGGCCAGCCGCTCTACATGGCGGCCTATATGGGCCTCATCGTCTTCTTCGCCTTCTTCTATACGGCTGTGGTCTTCAACCCGGTGGAGACCGCGGACAACCTCAAGAAGTATGGCGGTTTCATCCCGGGCATCCGGCCCGGCCAGAACACGGCCGAGTATTTCGACCGGGTGCTGACCCGGCTGACGGCGGTAGGCGCCCTCTATCTCTCGATCATATGCCTGCTGCCGGAAATCCTGATCAGCAACTATGGTGTGCCATTCTATTTCGGGGGCACCTCGCTGCTGATCATCGTCTCGGTCACCATGGATACCGTGGCGCAGGTGCAGTCCCACCTGTTTGCCCACCAGTACGAAGGCTTGATCCGCAAGGCCCGGCTGGGTGGCCGCGGCGCACCCAGGCCACGCTGAGGAGAGCTCGGAGATGGGGATGAACCTGATCCTGCTCGGCCCGCCCGGGGCCGGCAAGGGAACCCAGGCCAAGCGGCTGGAGGACCGCCGCGGGCTGCGGCAGATCTCCACCGGGGACATGCTCCGCGCCGAGGTCCGCTCCGGCAGTGAGATCGGCCGTCAGGCCAAGGCGATCATGGAGCGTGGCGAGCTGGTGCCGGACGCCATCATCATCGCCATGCTGGCCGCCCGGGTGGCGGCGCCGGACGTGGCGCAGGGCTTCATCCTGGATGGCTTCCCCCGGACCGTGCCGCAGGCCGAGGCGCTGGACCTGGTCCTCAAGGACAAGGGGATGCCGCTGCATTACGTGATCGAACTGCAGGTGGACGACGCCGCCCTGGTGGACCGCATCGCCGGCCGCTTCACCTGCGCGAAATGCGGCGAAGGCTATCACGACAGCTTCAAGCAGCCGAAGCAGGCAGGCGTCTGCGATGTCTGCGGCGGTACGGAGTTCACCCGGCGCGCCGACGACAAGGCGGAAACCGTGGCGGCCCGGCTTGAGGCCTACCACCGGCAGACCGCGCCGTTGCTGCCCTATTACGCCTCCCAGGGCGTGCTGCGGGTGGTGGACGGCATGGCGCCGATGGACGAAGTAGCCCGGCAGATCGAGGAGATCCTCGGCCCGCCGGCAGGGAACCGATAAGGGTGGGCACCAGCCTGCCCTTGACGGGACGGGGGTGGCGGCTATAGTCCGCCCCCTCTCGCGGTCCGGGGCGCCTCGCGGGGCGCCTCATGGCCGCGTTTAGCCGTTGTAACCCTTGGGTTTGGTCAGGCGGCGTTTTGGGGGTCTTCGGACCCGCAGGACGGCGCGAGCAGGAGCGACGGGCTCCAGGAGCTGAGCAGTGGCACGCATCGCTGGCGTGAACATCCCTACCAACAAGCGCGTGCCGATTTCGCTGCGCTACATCTATGGTATCGGTCCGCAGAACGCGGTCGAGATCTGCGACAAGCTCGGCATTCCGCATGAGCGCCGGGTCAACCAGTTGACGGATGAGGAAGTGCTCCGCATCCGCGAGCTGATTGATCGCGAGTATCGCGTGGAAGGCGACCTCCGCCGCGAGATCGCGATGAACATCAAGCGGCTGATGGACATGGCCTGCTACCGCGGCCTGCGTCACCGCAAGGGTCTGCCGGTCCGTGGCCAGCGCACCCATACCAATGCCCGTACCCGCAAGGGCAAGGCGGTGCCGATTGCCGGCAAGAAGAAGGTGACCAAGTAAGATGGCGCGCGAACCCCGCGGCGGCGCCGGGCGCAGCCCGCGCAAGAAGGAGAGGAAGAACATCTCGTCGGGCGTCGCCCACGTGCTGGCTTCCTTCAACAACACCATCGTCACCATTACGGATGCCCAGGGCAACGCCATTGCCTGGTCGTCCTCGGGCAGCCAGGGCTTCAAGGGCAGCCGCAAGTCCACGCCTTACGCGGCGCAGGTGGCGGCCGAGGATGCCGGCCGCAAGGCGCGCGAGCACGGCATGGAGACGCTGGAGATCATGGTGAGCGGACCCGGTTCGGGCCGCGAGAGCGCGCTGCGCGCCCTGCAGGCGGTTGGCTTCTATGTCACCGCCATCCGGGACGTGACGCCCATTCCGCATAACGGCTGCCGCCCGCGCAAGCGCCGCCGCGTCTGAGGCCCGAACGGCCCCGGCCGCGCCGGCGGAGGAGACTATGCAGGTGATCGAGAGGAACTGGCGTTCGCTGATCCGGCCCGAGAAGCTCGAGGTCGAGCTGGGCGCGGACCCGCATCGCACCGCGACCATCGTCGCGGAGCCGCTGGTGCGCGGCGTCGGCCTGACGCGGGGCAATGCGCTGCGCCGCGTGCTGCTCTCTTCGCTTCAGGGCGCCGCCGTGACCGCGCTGCGCATTGACGGCGTGCTGCACGAATTCAGCAGCATCCAGGGCGTGCGTGAGGACGTCACGGACATCGTCCTCAACGTCAAGCAGCTCGCGATCCGGATGCAGGGCGAGGGGCCGAAGCGCCTTCAGCTCACGGCTACCGGCCCGGGCGAGGTGACGGCCGGGCAGATCCAGACCACCGGCGACATCGAGATCGCCAATCCGGATCTGGTGATCTGCTCCCTGGATGATGGGGCGACCCTTTCCATGGAACTCACGGTCGGCACCGGCAAGGGCTATGTGCCCGCCGCCGAGAACCGGCCGGAGGATGCGCCGATCGGCCTCATCCCGGTTGACGCCATCTACTCCCCGGTGCGCCGCGTGGCCTACCGCGTGGAGCCGACCCGCGTCGGCCAGCGGACCGATTTCGACAAGCTGGTGATGACGGTGGAAACCGACGGCACCGTCCAGCCGGAGGACGCGGTGGCGCTGGCCGCCCGCATCCTGCAGGACCAGTTGCAGCTCTTCATCAATTTCGACGAGCCGCGCGAGCGGAAGGTGGAGGAGCAGCGCGACGACCTGCCCTTCAACCGCAACCTGCTGCGCAAGGTGGACGAGCTGGAGCTCTCCGTCCGCTCGGCGAACTGCCTGAAGAACGACAACATCGTCTATATCGGCGACCTCGTTCAGAAGACCGAGCAGGAGATGCTGCGCACGCCGAATTTCGGCCGGAAGTCGCTGAACGAGATCAAGGAGGTCCTCACCTCCATGGGGCTCGGCCTCGGCATGACCGTGCCGGGCTGGCCGCCGGAGAATATTGAGGATCTGGCGAAGAAGCTGGAAGAGCCGTTCTGAGTTCGGCGATCTAGGGACAGAAGACAATGCGTCACGCGGTTGCCGGCCGGAAGCTCGGCGTTACCTCCACCCATCGGCTCGCCATGTTCCGCAACATGGCGACCAGCCTGCTGAAGCATGAGCAGATCACCACCACCCTGCCCAAGGCGAAGGAGCTGCGCCCGTATGTCGAGCGCATCATCACCCTCGGCAAGCGCGGTGGCCTGCATGCGCGGCGCCAGGCCTATGCCCAGTTGATGGACGAGAAGGTGGTGGACAAGCTCTTCACCACCATCGCGGACCGCTACAAGGCCCGGCAGGGCGGCTATTGCCGCGTGCTGAAGGCCGGCATCCGCTATGGCGATGCTGCCTCCATGGCGGTGATCGAACTGGGGGACCGCGACCCGGCCGCCAAGGGCCAGGACAGCGGCCCGAAGCCGGAAGCCGAGACCGAGGAGCAGGAGGCG
>JAEWCI010000539.1 GCA_023390705.1 Pseudomonadota bacterium | reverse complement strand
GTTCCATTCCTTGCATGCCACCTCGCAGGCCTTGCAGCCGATGCAGAGCGTGGTGTCGGTGAAGAAGCCGTAGGCACGGCCGGGTTCGATGGTGACGCCGGCGGTCAGCTCGGCTTCGTTGGGAATGACGTGGCCGAGGTCCGACTGCGCGTGTTCCCGCGCGCGGGCGTGCGTCTGCGTCATGCCTTCGGCTCCGGGCTGCGCCTGATCCGGCCCTTGCGCAGGGCGCAGGTCAGGGCCTTGTTCTCGTGCATGCTGGTGTTGGGGTCGCCCACCACAGCGGTCAGCACATTGGCGATGTCGCCGGTGGCGTAGCCGACCCAGCCGAAATGCCAGGGCATGCCGATCTGCTGGATGCGCCTGCCGGCGACCTCGAAGGGCCGCAGCCGCTCGGTCACCAGCGCCCTTGCCTCGATCTCGCCGCGGGCGGTGGAGAGGACCACCCGGTCGAGATTGCCGATCCCCAGCTCCGCCGCCAGCTCGCGCGGGATCTCCGCGAAGCCCTCGGGCTGAAGCTCGGCCAGATGCGGCACCAGGCGCGTGGGAATGGCGCCCGAGTGGTGCTCGGTCAGGCGGTAGGTGGTCAGCACATGCGGAAAGCGCGGGTCGCCGACGGCATGCAGCGGGTTGTCCCCGCGCTGCCAGAGCTTGGCGGCAGGGTTGTGCTGCGCGCCGGGGTGGACCGGGTTGCGCACCGGGCTCTCGACCGGTTCGTAATGCGTCGGCAGCGGCCCGTCCTTCAGGCCGGAGCTGGCGAAGAGCGCCGCCTTGCCGTCGGCCATCATGATGAAGGGATCGGCACCGCTGATCGCGTCCATGCCGGTATTCGGGTGCGACCAGTCGGGCTGGTAGTCCGGCCGCTTGTCCTCCTCGAAATCTATGGCGTCCAGGCCCTGCCATTTCCTCTCCGCCGCATCCCACCAGACCAGGCGTTTGCGTTCCGACCAGGGCCTGCCTTCAGGGTCGGCCGAAGCGCGGTTGTAGAGGGTGCGGCGATTGGCGGGCCAGGCGAAGCCCCAGCCAAGATGCGTGCCCGGCCCTTCCGGCCCGTCGGGCATCCGGGAACGTGCCTGGTTGTGGTCCTCCGCCGGATGGACCCCGCAGTAGAGCCAGGAGCCGCAGGCCGTGCTGCCGTCATCCTTCAATTCCGTGAAGGTCCTGAGCTGCGTCCGGCCAGGCCAGGTATAGCCGTTGATCTCCTTCAGCACCTCCTCGGCCGAGGGCTCGCGTGTCTCCCCCTTCTCGCGGTAGTCGAGAGTGAGATTACGAATCGGCGCATCGGCCGGGTTTTCGCTGGCCGCGTAGAGCTCCTTCAACCGCTTGCCGAGGTGGTACATGAACCACAGCTCGGAGCGGGCGTCGCCAGGGCCTTCCACTACCTTGTCGTGCCACTGGATCAGCCGGTGGGTGTTGGTGACGGTGCCATCCTTCTCCGCCATCAGGCAGGCGGGCAGCAGGAAGACCTCCGTGGCGATCCTGTCCGGGGCCAGTTCACCGCGTTCCACCAGGCGGCCCTTGTACCAGAAGCTAGCCGTCTCGGTTTCCGCCATGTCGCGCACCACCAGCCAGTCCAGCTTCGCCAGTCCGCGCTGCACGGTATCGGAATTGCTGCCGCCGATGATCGGGTTCTGGCCGAGCATGAACATGCCGCGGATCACGCCATCCGCCATGGCCATGATCATCGGCAATTGGGAATGGTCGCCGACGATCTTCGGCAGCCAGTCGAAGCCGAAGTCGTTCTCCCTCGTCGCCGCGTCGCCATACCAGGCTTTCAGCAGGCTGATGAGGTATTTCGGGAAGTTGTGCCACCAGCCGGTCGGTACCGTCTCGCTCTCCAGATACTCCTTGAGGTGCGCCTGCGGCTTGTTGGCATTGGGCTGCGGGATGTAGCTGGGCAGCATGTTGTAGAGTGTCGGGATATCCGTGCTGCCCTGGATGCTGGTATGGCCCCGCAGCGCCAGGATGCCACCGCCGGGGCGGCCGACATTGCCCAGCAGCCCCTGGATCAGTGCCGCGGCGCGGATCATCTGCACGCCGGTGCTGTGATGCGTCCAGCCGACGGCATAGCAGATGGCGCCGGTCCGCTCCCGCCCGCTGTTGCGGGCCAGCGCTTCGCAGATTCTCAGGAAAGTCTCTTCGGAACAACCCGTGGTCCGCGCCACCATCTCCGGCGTGTAGGCGGCGTATTGCCGCTTCAGGATCTGATAGACGCACATCGGGTGCTGCAGCGTCGGGTCAGCCGGCGGCGGCTGCTCCGCCAGCTTGTGCGTCATGGAGGCGAAATTCTCGCTGGTGTTCAGGTAATGCTCCGAAAGGGCCGAGGGCATCACCATGCCCTCGGGCTGCCAACTGTCGAATTGGTAGCCGCGCTTCTCGTCGTTCCAGCCCGAGAATTGGCCATCGCCACTGCCGGCGTCCCGGAAGCGCGGGTCGATGATCTGGGCGATATTGGTGTATTGCAGCACCCAGTCGCGGAACCAGAGATCATTCTCCAGCAGGTGGCGGACGATGCCGCCGAGAAAGGCGATATCCGTCCCGGCGCGGATCGGTGCATGGATATCCGCCAGCGCCGAGGTCCGGGTGAAGCGCGGGTCGACATGGATCACCGTCGCGCCCCGCTCCTTCGCCTGAAGGACGAAGCGGAAGGCGATCGGGTGGTTCTCCGCCATGTTCGAACCCATCACCAGGATGCAGTCCGAATTGGCAAGGTCCCATTGCGGCATGGTGGCGGCGCCGCGGCCGAAGGAAGCGCCCAGACTGGGCACCGAGGAGGAGTGTCAGACCCTGGCCTGGTTCTCCACCCAGACCAGGCCCAGCCCGCCGGACAGGATCTTCTTGATGAGGTAGTTCTCCTCATTGTCCAGGGTCGCGCCGCCCAGCGAGGCCATGGCGAGGGTGTGGTTCACCACCGTGCCATCCGGCAGCCTGTGGACGAAGGTTTCGTCGCGCGTCCGCTTCACCCGCTGCGCGATCCGCTCCATCGCCCAGTCCAGCGGCTTCTCCTCCCACCGGTCGGCATAGGGGGCGCGGTAGAGCACCCTGGAAAGGCGCCCCGGGTTGCTCATCAGGCTGAAGGTGGCGGCGCCCTTCGGGCAGAGCGTGCCCTGGTTGATCGGGCTGCGCGGGTCGCCCTCGATATGGATCAGCCTGCCGTCGCGGGCATAGGCAAGCTGGGCGCAACCGACGGCGCAGTAGGGGCAGATGCTCGTGGCGACGCGGTCGGCCTGCTCCAATCGCGGCCTCAGCCCCTCGCTCATGCTGCTGCGGGCGGCCTCCGACCTGTTGGACTGGCCGGCGAGCTGGCGCGGCAGGGACCAGTTGCGCAGGAAGCTTCCCACGCGGCGGCCAAGGGGACGGCGCATGCGGCGGTTCATTGGCTGGCCTCCCGGCGGCCGGGCGGGCCGCGCTCCAGGATGCGGATGGAACAGGCGGTTTCGGCGACAAGGCCGGGCGCGGGCCTGGATTCGACCTGAACCCGCGAGCCGGTACCCTGAAGCGCGGGCAGGTCCTGCGGCTCTATCCCGGCACGATGACCAAGAATGAAAACCGTGGCACGGCCGTCATCCTCCAGGAGCTGGAAGCGGCTCTCCTGCACCAGGGTGATCCTTCCGACCCGTGACATCATGTGCCGTGCCCCAGTCTGCGTGCTCAACTCCCGAACCGGGAAGGAGTTTGCCGGGCCGGCCACCCTGGCGGGGTGACTCACCCCTGGCTGCGCAACGGCAGTGCGACGAAGCTGCGCTGCCCGCCCTTGCGCTCGACCTGCAAGGCAATGGAGGAGCGGCCGGCCTCTCGCGCCGCGTTCACCGCTTCCACCACGTCGCGCGGGGCGGCAATCTCCTGGCTGCCGGCGCGCAGGATGACGTCGCCGGGCTCCAGGCCGCGCTC
>JAEWCI010000533.1 GCA_023390705.1 Pseudomonadota bacterium | reverse complement strand
CGGCCCCCCGGGGCCCGGCCCCGGGCCGGGGCGCCGCGCGTCACCTGTGGAAAGGCCTGACCCTTTCGGGCTGGATCATCCCGATCATGAGGTGATGCCCAACTCCCGGGCCTTGATCTGCAGGGCGAGCACTTTCGAGAAGATGCGGCACTGCGCCAGCCCCCCACCGAGGAACCACGCCCCCTTCTGCCCGGTGGGCCGCCACATGCCGTGGAGTTCCCCTTCCTCGTCGAAGCCCCAGACGCGGCCGATGCGCTCGCCTACCGCATCACCCAGGATTCGCCGCGCCGCCGCTGCCTGGCCCTCGTAGCCGGTGGCCAGCACGATCAGGTCGGCGGGCTTCACGCTGCCGTCCTTCATGATCGCCCCTTCAGGCCCGAAGCAGTCTATGTCCCCGTACTGGATGAGCCCGACACGCCCGTCGATGATCATCCGGGAACAGCCGGCATCGAAATAGTAGCCGCCGCCGCGGCTCTGATACATGATCTGCCAGCCGGTGTCGTCTTCCCCGAAGCTCAGGCGGAAGCCGCTTCTTTCCAGGCCTTCAAGCAGTTCCCTGTCCGCCTCGCGGTTCATCGCCGTCATGAGCTGGTGCGAGCGGCGATAGACCGGGAAGGGAAAGGAGGTGGCGAGCAGGTCGCAATCCTCGAAGGGAATGTCCTCGTCGTAGAGGGCGTAGGGCGCCTGCGCCTCCTTCAGGCTCACCACCAGGGTCGGCCGGCGCTGGATCAGCGTCACCTCGGCCGCGCCGGAGACGCAAAGGTCCTGCGCCACGTCATGCCCGGAAGTGCCGGTGCCCAGCACCAGCGCGCGCTTGCCCTGCCAGTCCAGCCCGCTGCCATAGTCGCCCGAGTGCCGCACCACGCCGCGGAAAGTCTTGAGGCCCGGCAGATCCGGCATGACCGGTGTCGTGCTGACACCGTTGGCGAAGACGATGTGGCGCGGCCGCATGCGCCGTTCGGTTCCGTCCCCGCGCTTCAACACCACGTCCCAGCACTGCGCGGCGTCGTCCCAGGTGCCGCTGCTGAGCTCCGTCTGCGTCCAGACATTGAGCTCCATCGCCTCGGCGTAGATCTCGAACCAGTTGGCCAGCATGTCCTTCGGAATGAAGACGGGCCAGGAGCGCGGGAAGGGCATGTAGGGCAGGTGGTTGACGCGCGTTTCGTTGTGCAGCGTCAGCGCGTGGTAGCGGCGGCGCCAGCTGTCGCCGATCCGCGTTTCCCGATCCACCACGAGCGTGTCCACGCCGAGCAGCGTCAGTCGCGCCGCGATGGACAGCCCCGCCTGCGCCGCGCCCACCACCAGCACGGCGGGGTCGTGGTCGGCATAGGCGCGCGCCTTGTTGCGCCGGTCGAGCCAGTTCTCCCCGCCGAAATTCCGCTTCCAGTCAACGTCCTGCCAACGTTTGCCATTGGCCGGGTCCTCGTGGCCGCGAATCTCGCTCAGCGAGGTCATCAGCGTCCAGGCGCGTGGCTCTCCCCTTTCGGACACCAGGCGCACCACGCCGTTGCAGGGGCCGACCGAGGTGTCGAAGGTGAAGATCGCCTCGATCGCCTCGGTGCCTGCGCGCGTCACGCGCCGGGGCGGTGTGCGGCCGGCGGCGAGTGCCAGGCCGTGCGGCGCCATGCGCGCCAGGGTCGGCACCATGCGCTGCGCGATGGCCGCGGCGCCGGAGGTCGTGTGCAGGTTCCAGGTGAAGGCGAGGATGTCGCGCCAGTGGCACTCCCCGGCGAAGAGCGCCGCGATGCGCGCTGCCTGGCCGGAGGCCAGCGCCGCCTCGAAATCGCCAAGCCAGGTCTTGGCAGCGGATTCCGCCGAAGTGCCGGTCAGGATGCCATCCATGGCGTCGTTACCTCCACACCCGTCCTTGCTTCGGCAAGGACGCTTTGAGCCGAAGCTAACCGCCACCTGCTGGTGCGACAAGAAGCACTGGCACGGACGAAACCACATGCATGTCCTTGGATTCCCGGAATGAGCCGGGTTCCTCGGCATCCAGGTTTCACCGCCCACGATGATGGCGCCTGGCTGCCCGGCGGGTGAGTTCGCCCCTGGACCGGTTCCGGGCCTTGGGGCTGGCCGATTCCATGGGTCTGACGCATCCGCATCCGGGTGGTATCTTGCCGAGGGGAGCCCGGCATCCCGCACTGACCTGAATCAAGGACAGCAGGGCGCGTGCCCCTCATGCTTCCGCCGGTTCCTGCTCCTTCCGAGATCGAGACGCGGGTATCCGGGAACGATCGAACCAGGGGGCAGCGGCATTCCGGGCGAATGACCGGCCGCATCGCGACCAGGGAGGATAGCATGCCGCAGAGCAACTCCATCGCATGGTTCGAGACCCTGGCGATCGGCGATGTGCCGCAGGTCGGTGGCAAGAATGCGTCGCTCGGGGAGATGACGCGCGCACTGGCCGCGGCGGGCGTGCGTGTTCCCGGCGGCTTCGCCACGACCGCTTCCGCCTACCGCGCCTATGTCGCCGCCAACGGCATCGAGCCGGCGATGCGCGACCGCCTTGCCGCGCTCCAGGAGGGCCGCACGACGCTGCAGGCGGCCGGCGAGACGATACGCCGCCTCTTCCTTGAGGGCGAGTTCCCTTCCGATCTGGCGGAGGCCATCCGCGCTGCGTACCGCGAACTGGCACGCCGCAACGCGACCGAATTGCCCGCGGTTGCGGTGCGCAGCAGCGCCACCGCCGAGGACCTGCCGACCGCGAGCTTCGCCGGGCAGCAGGAAACCTTCCTCAACATCCGCGGCGAGGCGGCGCTGCTCGATGCCTGCCGGAAATGCTACGCCTCGCTCTTCACCGACCGCGCGATCAGCTACCGCGCGGCACAGGGTTTCGACCACATGGCGGTTGCGCTTTCAATCGGCGTGCAAACCATGGTGCGCTCCGACCTGGCGGGTTCCGGGGTGATCTTCACCCTCGATACGGAAACCGGCTTTCCCGGTGTTGTCGTGGTCAGCGCCGCCTGGGGCCTGGGTGAGACGGTGGTGCAGGGCACGGTGGACCCCGACAAGATCCTGGTGTTCAAGCCATTGCTGGACGACGCCCGCTATACCCCCATCATCGAGAAGACGCGCGGCGGCAAGGAACGCAAGCTGGTCTATGCCACCGGGGGCAGCGCGCGCACCGCACTCGTCGAGACGACGCGCCGTGAGCGCGACGGTTTCGTCCTGCAGGACGAGGAGGTATTGCGTCTCGCCCGCTGGGCCGTGGCCGTGGAACGGCACTACGGCCGCCCGATGGATCTGGAATGGGCGAAGGACGGAGAGACGGGCGAGCTCTTCATCGTCCAGGCGCGGCCTGAGACGGTGCAGGCCCGGCGGGCCGGCGCCGGCTCGCTGCGCACCTGGCGCCTGAAGGGCCGCAGGGCGCGGCCCTTGCTCACCGGCGCCGCCGTGGGTGAGGCGGTGGCCGTAGGCGAGGCATGCGTCATCCGCAGCGCAGGGGAGATCACGCAGTTCCGCGACGGCGCCATCCTGGTCACCGAAGCGACCGACCCCGATTGGGTGCCGGTCATGAAGCGCGCCGCCGGCATCGTCACCGACCATGGCGGCCCGACCAGTCACGCCGCCATCGTCAGCCGCGAATTGGGCGTGCCGGCGGTGATCGGTGCGCAGCGCGCAACGGCGGTGTTGCGTGATGGGCAGCCGATCACCCTTTCCTGCGCCGAAGGGGACGAAGGCCATGTCTATGACGGGCATCTCGATTTCACGGTGACGGAACTCGACCTGAAGGACCTGCCCCGGACACGCACGGCGATGATGCTCAATCTCGCCAACCCTGCCGCGGCGCGGCGCTGGTGGCGCCTGCCCGCCGCGGGCGTCGGGTTGGCGCGGATGGAGTTCATCGTCAACGACCATATCCGCATCCATCCGATGGCGCTGGTGCATTTCGACCGGCTGCAGGACCCGGAGGCAAGGCAGCGGATCGAAGCGATGACGCGCGGCTATGGCAGCAAGGTCGAATACTTCGTGGACCGCCTGGCACGTGGCATCGCGAAGCTTGCGGCACCCTTCCACCCGAATCCGATCATCCTCCGCCTGTCCGACTTCAAGAGCAACGAGTACGCGCACCTCATCGGCGGCGCCGAATTCGAGCCGGTGGAGGAGAACCCGATGCTGGGGCTGCGCGGCGCCTCGCGCTACTACAACGACCGCTACCGTGATGGCTTCGCGCTCGAATGCCGCGCCATCCGTCGTGTGCGGGAGGAGATCGGGCTGAGCAATGTCGTGGTTATGGTCCCCTTCTGCCGCACGCCGGCGGAGGCTGACCGCGTGCTGGCGGAGATGGCGCGGCATGGGCTGGAGCGTGGGCGCGAGGGCCTGCAGGTCTATGTGATGTGCGAGATTCCCTCGAACGTGATCCTGGCGGAGGAATTCGCCGCGCGCTTCGACGGATTCTCGATCGGCTCGAACGACCTCACCCAGCTCGTGCTCGGCGTTGACCGCGATTCGAGCGATCTCGCCGGACTCTTCGACGAACGCGATGCGGCAGTGAAGCGCATGATCGCCGATGTCATCCACCGTGCCCGGGCCTGCGGCGCGAAGGTGGGCATCTGTGGGGAGGCGCCGAGCAACTACCCGGAATTCGCCGAATTCCTGGTGGAGCAGGGAATCGACTCCATTTCCCTCAACCCGGACAGCTTCGCCGCGACACTGCGCCACGTTGCCGCCGCGGAAGCGCGGATCGGCCCGGTCAAGGGCGCGGCTGGCCGGGGTTGAGCGGGACCGGACCGACAGCAGGAGGTGAATGCGCCATGGCTGAAAAGGATGTCTTGGCAGAGATTGCGGCCGAGCGGACGCGGCAGGATGCCCAATGGGGCGGCGCCGCGCATGACGATACCTTGCCGATCGGCACCTTTGTGCAGCTTATCAGGGATTATGCCGGCTGGGCCTGGGTAAAGGCACGTGAAGGCTCCCCGGTGGAAGCCCGGCAGCGGCTGGTCCAGGTGGCCGCCCTGGCTGTTGCGGCGGCCGAAAGCCTCGACCGGCGGGGCAGCGAGCGTAATGAGGCCGGGCCGCAGAGGGAGGGTCTCGAATGGGAGTGAGGGCCCGCCCGGAGCCTTTCCTCCTGGCGTGAGCCTGCTTCGGTGCGCGGGATGGTATCGGGCCGGTTGGGTGCCCGGCCCTCGCATCCGAGGAAATCGCTGCTGTCACGGACCCGGCTCACCGCGTGCCCCCGCGCCATCCTGGCGAAGCAGGCACCAGGCTGCTCGACCATGGCGAGCATCCGAAGCTGCCGCTCAATTCCGTGATGATCTGCATCTGCGGCGGGGCGCATGGGATGGAGGCCCTGGCCGGCGGATCTGTCACCAGGCTCACCCTGGCAACAGCGTGACGAGGCAACTGCGTGGTGGCATGGTGCCCAACGCCGCAGTAGCCTGCCACACACCGCCACCGGGCTTGCCCGGAAGATGCGGGACAGAGGGCGCTAAACGCCCCGCTTGGGAGGCAGTGGCAAATGAAGAGACGAGGCATCCTCGCCGGACTTGCGGCTGCGCCGCTGGTGTCCGTTCATGCCGGCGCGCAGGTTGAATGGCGGCCGGAACGCCCGATCCGCATAGTCGTGCCCTTCGCACCGGGCGGCAGCACCGACACCACCGCGCGTCTCGTGGCCGATGCGATCGCCGGGCCACTCGGCCAGCCTGTCGTGATCGAGAACCGCGCGGGCGCGGGCGGCACCATCGCGGCCGAGCACGTCGCCCGCAGCGCGCCGGATGGCCATACCCTGTTCATGGCGACGAACACGCCCCTCGCCGCCGCGCCGGCGCTCTATCCGAACCTCAGCTACGATGCGGTGCGCGACTTCGCGGCGGTCGCGATCGTCGTGTTCGCGCCCAACATGGCCGCGATCCATCCTTCCGTGCCGGCGAACACGCTGCAGGAATTCATCGCCTATGTCAGGGCGAACCCGGGGCGGATAAGCTATGGCTCGGCCGGGGCCGGCAGTTCCCAGCACCTCTCCGCCGCCCTGCTCGCCCACATGGCCGGGCTGCAGATGGCGCATGTTGCCTACCGCGGCGGGGCGCCACAGGTGCTGGACCTTGTGGCGGGGCGGGTGCAGCTTGGGATCAATCCGGTCATCGAACTGCTGCCCACCCTCCGTGACGGCAAGCTCCGCCCGCTTGGCACGACCACGCGCCAACGCGCTACCCAGTTCCCGGACCTGCCCTCGATCGGCGAGGTGCTGCCCGGATACGAGGTCGCGTCCTGGGCCGGGCTGTTCGCACCGGCCGGCACGCCGCGGTCAGCGCTGGAGCGCCTCTCGCGCGAGACGGTGGCGGCGATGGGCAAGCCGGCGATGCGCAGCCGCGTCGAGGAGTTGGGCTCCGTGCCGGTAGCGATCGGCGCGGAGGAGGCCGCGCGTTTCCATGCGGCCGAGATCCCCAAATGGGCCGAGCTTGTCCGCATTTCCGGTGCCAGGCTCGAATAGATCGCGCTGGCCGGAGGAAGAGCCGGTGGGCCGGACATCCCCGCGAACAGCCGGGTAACGTGGCGTGGCCGCAACATACTCTTGTCTGTGGCCGTCCACTCACTGTTGTCGTGGCACACACGCTTAAGGGAATGATCTACAGAACATGGGCGCGCCGGCCCTTTCGGGCCGGCCAGCGTACGGCGCATGCCCGTGGTGCCCTGCCTTTCGGAGGCGCAGTCCTTGGCGATGTTCGGACGCTGCGCTTTCACATGGGCGGTGGTGCGGCGGCCCGACCGACGAGGGCTCCGGGAGCAGTGGCCCTGGTTGCGGCCCATATCGGGCAGGTGGTCCAACTGGTTCTCGACAAACCACTGGAATCATACCGAACGCAGTCACCCAACCCACATTCCGGCAGCATTCGGAGAAAGACGGCAAGACATATCAACGGCGCATGCACAGCGCGCGGAGCACGACCGCATTGTTGTGCTCCACGTCCCTTGCTCCGAACAGCAGCGTCACGCGCCCGTCACGGCGAATGAGGGCGCGCAGCTCCTCCATGGACGGATTGTGCGCCAGCTCTGCCTCATAGCGCTTACGGAACTCGGCCCACCTCTCCGGGTCATGCCCGAACCAGCGGCGCAGCTCCGTGCTCGGGGCAACGTCCTTGAGCCATTGATCCACCTTTGCCTCGCTGCGTGCCAGCCCGCGCGGCCACAGGCGGTCCACCAGGATGCGTGTGCCGTCTTCCGGTTCCGCCGGATCATAGGCCCGCTTCAGCCGGATCTCGCTCATTCGCCCGACGGCGCAGGCCGCTTCGCCTGCTCCTCCTCCACAGCCGCGAGCATCAGGGCGGAATGCGCGTAGGCTCCGCCGGCCCGCATCTCGGCGGCCACCCAGACCGCCTCCATCAGTTCCTGGGCAGTCGCGCCGGCGCGCAGCGCCGCCCTGGTGTGACCCTTGATGCAGTAGGGACATTGGGTGACATGGGCGACGGCGACGGCGATGATCTGCTTCATCTTCGCCGGCAGCGCGCCATCCTGGAACGCCTTTTGACCGAAGGCGTCGAACGCCGCTTGAACCTCGGGCGCAAGGGCGCGGCGCTTCTGCGCGATCTCGCGCGTCGGCTGCGGGTACAAGGCATCAGGCATGGCCTGCTTCTCCTTCCAATCGAGGTGAGGGAGTTCACGCTACGGAGACAGAAGGCCGGCTGCTCGGGGCCGGCTTGCCGATGCCTTGGCTCCAGGCCTGCCAGGAGAGCATCCGGGACCAAGGTGGCGATACCTGACTGCCGTGCGGGAACCAGCAGCCATGATCCACTTGCTGCAGGAAAGGACAGGTGGTTCCTGATCGGTCGCACATCTCCCCCGGTTCCCGAGGCAGGCCGAAGCCGTGTCCCGTAACCCTGGACCCCGGCCTTGACGTGATGAAGTAAGGTTCTGCGGAGCAGGGAACAATCCAATGCGTTGGGCGCCGCCACCCTGGTGGCGCGCGGTGGCGGGGCTGGCCGGGGTCGGCCCACCAGGCCCGGCTCAACCTGACGCTGCCGCCACGCGGGCGGCCCAGAGCGCCAGGCCGGGGGCACGCAGGTCGCGGCAGGGCTTGTCATGGGTGCCCCGATGCGTGAAGCATCGCTTTGCCGCTGTCCGTGGTATGATCCGAACATGGAGCAAGCCGAACCGTCCTCACCGCCGCCCTCGCGCAAGCCGTGGGATTTCCATCCCGCCCTGACGGAGGAGCGGCTGCGGATCTGCGCCCGCATGCTGGCCAATGCCCGGCGGGATGCGCTCGCCATGGCCAGCTACGAGCTGGGTGACGACCCCTGGTCCGTCGGCTGCCGCGCCTTCGCCTTCGGCCGCCACCGCCTGAAGCGGGCGGCAAGCTCGGGAGATTATCCCTGGCTCGAAGTGCTGGACGACAGCGCCCACTTCGTCTTTGTCATCGGCGGCAACGGCAATGGCGTGCCGGTGCGCTTCTACCGTGGCGCGGCCGAGGAGCCGACCGAGCGGACGCTGCGGCAGCAGGAGGTTGAGGTCCAGCAACTCTCGCTGGCGCTGGGCGAAGAAGCCGCCGAGGGCCTTGCTTTCCGGCTGGCAGTCGAAACCGGCGAGGGTGGCCGGGTCGAGCGGGTGGTCTTCCTCGCGCTGCGGGGCGAGGAACGGGTCGAATGCTTCTGGCCGGTGCCGCTGGAACTGCCCGCAGCCGAGGCCACCGGCACGGCCGTGCAGCTACGGCTCATCGCCGATGACGGCTATGCCGGGCCTGGTGATGGCGAAGCCGCGGCCCGTTCGGCACCCCTGCCGGCGGCTCGGCCCCGGCGCAGGGCTCCCGGCGCTTCGCCGCGGCCGCAAACCACCTTGCTGTAGGTGAAGCTGAAGCGTGATCGCCCGAGAGGGCGATCACCGAAAATCGCCGAAAGGCGTAATACTGGTGGCCTTGATGTTGACCCATCAACCGCCCCCATTCGAGGGCTCCCGTCGCAGCTTGCTGCGATAGGGTCGCGCGTGCTCGGCCCGAAGGGAATATCCATGCCGCTGGCATGAAATCAGGCGACGGCCGGCTGGACCTTGATCAGTGCAGCTGTTTGCACCCTTCGCGGTTTCCCGACCGGTCGCCGAGGCTGGCGGCGGCTGAGGGCGCCTTTGCCGGTCAACAGAAAGCTGCGGCGGCATGAAGCCTTGCGCGGCCAGCACCGCTGCTCGTGGCCACCCGCAGGTAACGTGCCATCACGTACAGCATCACGCCCGGGAGCGGCGCCGCTCCCGGGCGATCTGCCTTCGCCTTCCCCGGCTCTCCGGGCGCGCCTTTCAGGCCACCCGGAAAGCCATGGGCGTGCGACCCCTCAGTTCCAGAGGAAGTCGTCGGCCGAGAGGCTTCGCGCCGAAACCCCGGTGAGCGTGAGGGTCATGTCCAAGGCGCCGTCGCCGTTCAGGTCCACCTGCACCTGGGTATTCGCGCCGACCTGGACCGCGCGGGCCTCCGAATGGTTCCCACCAAGCAGGGCACCTTCGCCACGGAAGGCGAAGCCATTCTGCACCAGTCCGGTGAAGACCAGCAGGTCGGTCCCGGGCACGAAGTCGGTGATGGTGTCCGACCCCGAGGCCCGGCTATCGCTCGCCGCCGTGAAGCAGAAGCTGTCGGCTCCTGCCCCGCCGGTCAGGACGTCCTTACCGGCGCCACCGAAGATCGTGTCATTGCCGGCGCCGCCCGTCACCGTATCATTGCCTGCACCGGCTAGGATCTGGGTGTCGCTGGACCCGAGGATCTCAATGCGGTCCGCCTTGGTCCCGCCCAGCACCTCCTCCACGTTGCTGACCCGCACGGAGTTGGTGCCGTTGGCGAGCTGCAGCCGGTCCTGGCCGCCGGCCAGGTCGATTGTGGCGTTTGAAACCGCCGCCCCCAGCTTCACCAGGTCGTTGCCGGTGCCGCCGATGATGGTCTCGACGGCCCGCACCGTGACGCTGTTGCCGTCATCGGCCAATTTCAGCCAGTCATTGCCGCCGCCGAGATTTACGCTGCCGCCGCGGAGGCTGGTGCCCAGCGTCACCGCATCATCGGCGCTGCCACCTGTCACGGTTTCCACATTGCTGACGGTGACCTGGTTCGGCCCGGCCGAGGAGAGGGTCAGCCGATCACTGCCCTTGCCGAGGTCGATGACGCCGTCGCTGATAGCGGCGGTGAGCGTAATGGTGTCACCGCGGGAGGTACCGGTGATGACTGGCAGGGTGGTGCCGCCATCGGCCGGCGGGATGGTCGCGCCACCATCAGCCGGTGGGATGGTCGCGCCGCCATCGGCCGGCGGGGTGGTGGTGCCGCCATCGGCCGGCGGCGTGGTGGGGCCACCGTCGGCCGGCGGGGTGGTCGTGCCACCATCGGCCGGCGGGGTGGTCGTGCCACCG
>JAEWCI010000520.1 GCA_023390705.1 Pseudomonadota bacterium | reverse complement strand
CGGTGGAGGAAGCCTGCCCCGGCTTCGCCGGCAGCATCGAGTGCTTCGAGGTGCTGCGCGCCCTGCTCTTCGCCAATGTCCGCGGCGGGCTGCTGCCGAGGGAGCGGGCACGGATCAACCCCGATATCGTCTGGAACATCGAGAAGGGGCTGAAGCTGACGACGGCGGAGATCATCCGCGCGGAGCAGGACCGCGCCGCGCTGTTCCACCGCGTGGCGGCCTTCTTCGACGCATACGACATCCTCGCCTGCCCGACCGTGGCGGTGCCGCCCTTCCCGGTGGAGCAGCGCTTCCCCACCGAGATCGCCGGCGAGGCGCTGGAAAGCTACATCGACTGGATGTTCCTGACCTTCGTCGTCACCCTCACCGCCTGCCCGGCCATCTCCATCCCCTGCGGCACGACGCGGGAGGGGCTGCCGGTCGGGCTGCAACTGATCGGCCGGCCGCACGGCGATGCCGAATTGCTGGGCGTGGCGCGGCTGCTGGAACAGGCCATGGGTATCGCCGGCCAGGTGCCCCGGCCGCTTGCCTGAACGGATTTGGAGAGAGGAAGGCCCGATGATCGAAGAGAAGGTCATTGTCACGACCAGGCACGGCGAGATGCCGAGCTTCGTCGTCCACCCGGAAGGCGCCGGCCCCTGGCCCGGCATCATCCTCTACATGGACGCGCCCGGCATCCGCGAGGAGCTGTACAACATGGCCCGGCGTATCGCCAAGGCCGGCTATGTCTGCATCCTGCCGGACATGTACTACCGCCTCGGCACGCTGCGCTTCGACCTGAAGCGGCGGACCGATGCCATGTCCAAGGTGATCCGCGGCGCCATAGACAGCCTGACGAACGAGATGGTGGCGGAGGACACCGCCGGGATCATCGCCTTTCTCGACGCGCATGACAGGGTGAAGCCGGGCCCGCTGGGCTGCGTCGGCTACTGCATGAGCGGCCGCTACATCACCACCGTGGCCGGACTCTTCCCGCATCGCATCAAGGCAGCGGCATCCCTGTACGGCGTCGGCATCATCACGGACAAGGAAGACTCGCCGCATCTGCTGCTGGATCGCGTCAAGGGCGAGCTGTACTTCGCCTTCGCCGAGCATGACGCCTATGTGCCGGACGGGCTGGTCCCGCAACTGCGCGACCTGCTGGTGAAGCATGGCGTGCGCCACACCTTGGACCACTACCCCGGCACGCATCACGGCTTCGCCTTCCCCGAACGCAATGTCTATGACACCCATGCGGCGGAGGATTCCTGGGTGAAGATCTTCGCGATGTGGGAGCGGAACCTGAAGTAGCGCGGCGGGGTCGCCCTCGGGTCAAGCCCGAGGGCAGGTGCGCTGCGAAGCCTTCAGCCCGGCCGTGCCGCGGTCAGCCCGCCATCCACCACCAACTGCGTCGCGGTGATGTAGCGTGCCTCGTCGCTGGCCAGGAACAGCACGGCATTGGCCACGTCCCAGGCATCGCCCATGCGGCCCATGGGCACGCTGGCGTGGCGCTTCGCCACCAGCGCGGCGGCGTCGTTCATGCCCATCTGCCGCGCCAGCCGGTGTTCCACCAGCGGCGTGTGCATGGTGCCCGGCACCACCGTGTTCACCCGCACGCCCTTCTGCACATAGGCGATGGCGGTGGAGCGGCTGAAGGCCAGGATGC
The DNA here is from genome assembly GCA_023390705.1 of Pseudomonadota bacterium. Taxonomy (GTDB): domain Bacteria; phylum Pseudomonadota; class Alphaproteobacteria; order Acetobacterales; family Acetobacteraceae; genus JAEWCI01. Next base: position 4,548 of record JAEWCI010000520.1, on the reverse strand, counting down.
CGGCCTTGCTGGCCGCATAGGCCGCATTCACCCGGCCGCCTACCTGGAAGCTCATGCAGCCGACGCTCGCCAGGTTGACGATGGCGCCGCCCTTCCCTTCCTCGCGGAACTGCTTCTCCATCACCGGCAGCACATGCTTGCAGCCGAGGAAGGCGGTCTTCAGGTTCAGGTTCATCTGCGCGTCCCAGACCTCCTCCGTCATGCTGACGGGGTCGCCGGGCGCGCTGCCGCCGACATTGTTCACCAGGATGTCGATGCGGCCGTATTTCGCCAGGCAGGCATCCACCGCCGCCTTCACCGCATCGCTGTCGGTCATGTCGCAGACCTGGTGGGTGAAGTCGTGGCCTTCCTCGGCCATGATCCGCGCCGTCTCGGCGATGGCCGCGGGGTTGATGTCCACGCCGTAAACCTTCGCGCCCTGGCGGGCCATCAGCACCGCCGTCGCCTTGCCGTTGCCCCAGCCTTCCCCCACCGAACCCACGCCAGTGACGAAGGCGACCTTGCCGGTCAGATCGAGCATGCCCATGCGGTTTCCCCCTTCGATCAGAGCGGATCGCGGAGGGAGGTGGACGCCCTGGCGCGTGAAACCGCTCTGCACACAACAAGCTACGGCGCGTTTAGGTTCAGGATTGAACGCAAGCCGCCGCGGCGCGCGCAGCCTATCGCCGGGGTGGCGGGGCGGCTACTCCGCCCGGATGCTGGAATCGCGGATCAGCCGCGACCAGCGTTCCAGGTCGCGGGCGATCACCGTGGTGAATTCGCCCGGGCCGGAGCCGACCGGCGTGATGCCCTGCCGCCGCATGCGACTGCGGACCTCGGGCCCGGCCATGCTGCGCGCCGCTTCCTCGGCGATGGTGCGCATCACCCAGGGCTGCATCCCGGCCGGGCCGAGCAGGCCGAACCAGATTTCAACGTCGAAATCCCGCAGCCCCGCCTCCTGCGCGGTCGGCACGCCGGGCAGGGTCGGGCTGCGCCGGGAGCCGCCGACCAGCAGCGCGTTCAGCCTGCCCTCCTGGATCAGCGGCAATGCGGGCGGCACGCCGGTGAACAGCAACTGCACCCGGCCGCCCAGCAGGTCGGCCAATGCCTGGGGCGCGCCGCGATAGGGCACGTGCTCCAGCCTGATGTCGGCCAGCCGGGCGAAGAGCTCCATCACCAGGTGGTCGCCGCTGCCAATGCCGGAGGAGCCGTAGCGCAGCTCGCCGGGCAACGCCTGGGCGGTTCGGATCAGGCTGCGCAGGTCATGGATGCCGCTGTCCGGCTCCACCAGCAGCACCGTATCCACCACGCCCAGCAGGCTGATGGCGGAAAAATCCTGCTCGGTATCGAAGGGCAGGTTGGGGAAAAGGCCGGGATTGGCGACATGGTTCAGCCCGGTCAGCAGCAGGGTATAGCCATCCGGCCGGGCGCGGGCGACGGCCGCGGTGGCGGCGATGCCGGCGCCACCGGGCCGGTTGTCGATCACCACCGGCTGCCCCCAGGCCCTGGCCATCGGCCGGGCAACCAGCCGCGCCACCAGGTCGCCGCTGGCCCCGACGGGATAGGGCACCACCAGCCGTACCGGACGCTCAGGATAGTATTCCGCCCGGGCCGGAGCGGCCAGGACCAGGCAGAACAAGGCCAGCAGGACCCAACCCATCACCGCTGCACTCCCTCCTGCGCGGTTGGCCGGGGTTTCCCCCGGGCTTGACATTCCCGGCCGGCCAAGGCGGAGGATGCTCGCAACGGAACGGAGATTGTCCCGATGCAGGCCGACCTGATCATCCGAAACGGCAATGTGGCCGACGGTTCCGGGCGGGAGCCCTTCGAGGCGGATGTCGCGATCACCAATGGGTGCATCACCGCGGTCGGGCGCAATCTTTCCGGCCGCGGTACCGAAGAGATCGAGGCCAAGGGGCTGCTGGTGACGCCCGGCTTCGTCGATGTGCATACTCATTACGATGCCCAGGTGACCTGGGCGGAGCATATCACCTCCTCCTCCTGGAATGGCGTGACCACGGCGCTGATCGGCAATTGCGGCGTGGGCTTCGCCCCCTGCACGCCGGAGAACCGCGACGCCCTGGTGGCCCTGATGGAGGGCGTGGAGGACCTGCCCGAAGTGGTGCTGACCGAGGGCCTGCCCTGGAACTGGCAGAGCTTCCCGGACTACCTGAACGTGCTCGCCGGCCGCCGCTACGACATGGACATCGTGGCGCAGGTGCCGCACGCCGCGCTGCGCGTGCATGTGATGGGCAGCCGGGCCGAGGCCCATGCCGAGGCGACCGAGGCGGAATGCGCCGAAATGGCGCGGCTGGCGGCCGAGGGCATCCGTGCCGGCGCAGTCGGCTTCTCGACCTCCCGCGCCCTGGCGCACAAGACCCTGGCGGGGGTGCACACCCCCACCCTGGGGGCACCGGAAAGCGAGCTGGAGACGATAGGCAGGGCGATCGGTGCCGAAGGGGCCGGCTGGCTGCAGGTGATTTCCGATTTCGATGACCCCGAGGATGAATTCGCCCGGCTCCGCCGCATCGCCAGCGCCGCCGGGCGGCCGATGACCTTCTCCCTGCTCCAGCGCGAGAGCCGCCCCTGGCTGCATCGCTTCCTGCTGGACAAGGTGTCGGAAGCCCAGCGCGACGGCATCAACATCACCGGCCAGGTGATGGGCCGCCCGGTTGGGCTGATGTTCGGCTTCGAGCTTTCCCAGCACCCCTTCTGCGCCCGGCCTTCCTGGAAGCTGGTGGCCGAGTTGCCCTTCGCGGAGCGGATGCGGGCGATCAGCGACCCCGCCTTCCGCGACCGCATCCTGGCGGAGCCGACCGACCCGGCGCTGGTGGCGCGGCTGAACACCTGGAACATGATCTTCCCGCTCGGCAATCCGCCGGAATACGAGCCGCGGCCCGAAACCAGCGTCGGCGCCGTGGCCGCCGCGCGCGGCATGGACCCGGCCGCGCTGTGCTGGGACTGGATGATGGAGAGAGGCGGCAAGGCCATCCTCTACCGCCCGCTGATCAACTATGCCGATGGCGACCTGGAGGCGGTGCGGGAGATGGTTTCCCACCCGCACACCCTGCTCGGCCTGGGCGATGGCGGGGCGCATGTCGGCTATATCTGCGACGCCTCCTCCACCACCCATATGCTGACGCACTGGACCCGCGACCGCACGCGCGGGCCGAAGCTGACGCTGGGCTTCGCCATGAAGCGGCTGACCCGCGACAACGCGCTGGCCATCGGCCTGGCGGATCGCGGCCTGGTGGTGGCGGGGCACAAGGCCGACCTCAACATCATCGACTACGACCGGCTGCAGGTGGGCATGCCGGAAATCCGCTACGACCTGCCGGCGGGCGGCAAGCGGCTGCTGCAGCGGGCTGAGGGCTATGTCGCCACCCTGGTCAGCGGCCAGGTGGTGCAGCGCGAGGGTGCGTTCACGGGCGCCCTGCCGGGCCGGCTGGTCCGCGGCGCGCAGAAGGGGGTGGTGTGATGCTGAACTTCCTGCTCTGGACCGACCGGGCGAAACCCTACACCGACGCCATCGCGACGGCCGGCCTCGATGACCGTGTTAAGGTGACGCTGGCCGACAAGGACAACCCGCCGGGCGCCGAGACCCTGGCGGCGACCGAGGCGATGTTCGCCATGGGCTGCCCGCCCGGGACGCTCTCGAAGATGCCGAAGCTGCGCTGGGTGCAGGCGCTGACCGCCGGCGTGGAATCCTGGCTGGCGCGATCCGACCTGCGGGAGGAGATCCGCCTGAGTTGCGCCCGCGGCACGCACCGGATTCAAATGCCGGAGAACATCCTGGGCGCGATGTTCCACATCACCAAGCCCTATGCCGCGATTCTGGAGGACGACCGGGAGCATCGCTGGGTCCGCCGCGTCTCGGACCGGCTGGCGGGCAAGACGCTGGGCGTCCTCGGCCTCGGCGCCATCGGCCAGGAATTGGCGCGCAAGGCGGCGGCACTGGAGATGCGCGTCATCGGCACCCGCCGCAACCCGGGCCCGGTGCCGCATGTGGAGCAGGTCTACGGGCCGGAGCAGACCGACGAGGTGCTGGCGCAGTCCGACTTCGTGGTGCTGCTGCTGCCGGTGACGCCGCAGACCGAGAACCTCATCGATGCCGGCCGGCTGGCGAAGATGAAGCCGGGCGCCTGGCTGCTGAATTTCGGCCGGGGCCACCTCATCGTCGATGCCGACCTCATCGCGGCGGTGGAGCGGAAGCAGATCGCCGGCGCCATCCTGGACGTGTTCCGGCAGGAGCCGCTGCCGCCCGAGCATCCCTTCTGGTCCACGCCGGGCATCATGGTGCTGCCGCATATCGGCGGCGGCCATCCGGGGCGCGACGCCGATGTGGCAGCGCTGCTGGTGGAGAATATCCGCCGCTACCTGGATGGCCGGAAGCTGAAGGAGGAAGTGGAGCGCAGCATCGGCTACTGATCCCCGGCGCGGAAGGTCCCGGCCTTCTGAGCAGGGTATCAGCGCGCAGGATCAGTGTGGCGGCTGCGCGCCGGACAAGGACTCATACCGGCCGGGCGCCCGTTAGTCATGGGCCGGCACTTGGCGCAGCCGGTATGAGCC
>JAEWCI010000527.1 GCA_023390705.1 Pseudomonadota bacterium | reverse complement strand
GCGCACGAGTGGAGGCTCCGGGCGTGGTGCGGCTGATGAAGCAGGACCGCATGCTCTTCGGCGACCCGACCGGGGCGCATGGCACGGCGGTGGAGCGGCTGGTCGCGCTGCTGGCGGCCGGCGGTGTAAATGCCCAGGCCGTGCCCGACATCCGCGCCGAGATCTGGTCGAAGCTCTGGGGCAATTCCAACATGAACCCGCTCAGCGCGCTGTGCCGCGCCGATTCGGTGGCGATGCTGGACGATGCCGGAGTGCGCGGCCTGGTCCTGGCCATGATGCGGGAGATGGCGGCGCTGGGCGAGCGCATCGGCCTGCCGCTGCGGGCCGACCCGGAGGAGCGGATCGCCGTGACCCGCCGACTCGGCGCCATCCGCACCTCCATGCTGCAGGACCTGGAGGCGGGGAGGGCGATGGAGATCGGCCCCATCCTGGGCGGGCTGGTGGAACTGGCGGCGCATCTCCGCCTGGAAGTGCCGGTCAGCCAGGGGGTGCACGGGTTGTTGCGGCTGCTTGCGGCCCGGTCCACCGCAAGGGGCTAGCCGGGGCGGCGCCCCGATGCTACATGCGCCGCCCTGTCGGAGCGTAGCGCAGCCTGGTAGCGCATCAGTCTGGGGGACTGGGGGTCGTGGGTTCAAATCCCGCCGCTCCGACCATTCCCGCCCCAGCCGGCCCTGCCGCTTTCAGTTGCTGCTGACGCCGGTTTCCCGCACCACCTTGCCCCAGCGTTCCCAATCCGCGGCGATCTGGCGGGTGAAGTCCTCGCGGCCGCCGCCGCCCGGGTCGGCACCGAAGCTGGCCAGCTTTTCCAGCACATCCGGCTGCTTCAGGATGTCCTGCACCTCCCGGTTCAGCCGTTCCAGGATGGGCTCCGGCACGCCGCGCGGGGCCAGGAAGCCGGACCAGAAGATCGCCTCATAGCCCGGCAGGGTCTCGGCCACGGTCGGCACGTTGGGCAGGACCGGGCTGCGCCGCAGCCCCGTGGTGGCGATGGCGCGGATGCTGCCATTCTCCAGCAGCGGCCGGGTGGCGAAGTAGGAATCGCTCGCCAGGTTCACGTCGCCGCGCATCAGCGCGGTCAGGGAGGGCTGGTTGCCGGTGAAGGGCACCAGGGTGAAGGAAACCCCCTCCCGCCGCGCCAGCACCTCGACCGAGAGATGGTTGATCCCGCCCGCACCGGGGTGGGAGACGGTGATCTGCCCGGGCCTCTGCCGCGCCAGGGCCACCACGTCCTGGATGGTGCGGGCGGGGAAATCCTTGTTGGCGACGAGGATCAGCGGCGAGGCCTGGCACAGCGCGACTGCGGCGAAGTCGCGCGTCGGGTCCAGGGTGGAGCTGCGGTTGATCAGTGGCGTGATGATGGTGGAGGAGGAGGCATACATCAGAACGTGGCCATCCGGCGCCGCCCGCGCCACCAGTTCGGCGGCCAGCAGCGTGCCGGCGCCCGGGCGGTTCTCCACCACGAAGGGCTGGCCCAGCCGGTCGCTGAGCCGCTGGGAAAGCAGCCGCGCCATGATGTCCGTGGCGCCGCCGGCGGCGAAGCCGATGATCACCCGCACGGGCCGGTTGGGATAGTCCTGCGCCAGGGCGGGGCGCGCCGCGCCGAGCAGCAGGAAAGGCATGCCGAGCAGGGCGCGGCGATTCGTGGTGATGGTCACGGCTTCCTCCCTCGCCGTGGCTCTTGCGGTGCCCGGCGGTTCCTTGTGCCGGCAGGGTAGGGGAGAAGCGGGGGAGGACGGAAGCACCCGCGTGCCGTGGCAGCTCTACCCCTTCAGCACCCGGATCGGCTTCCCCGCCAGCCAGGCCAGCACATCCTCCAGGCAGTCGCGGTAGCGGGCGATGAAATTCTCCCGCGTGCGGCCGCCGATATGGGAGGTCAGCAGGGTGTTCGGCAGGCCGCGCAGCGGGTGGCCCTGCGGCAGCGGCTCCTGGTCGAAGACATCCAGCCCGGCGCCGGCGATGCGGCGCTCGCGCAGCGCCTCGACCAGCGCCGCTTCATCCACCACCGGCCCGCGGGCGGTGTTGATCAGCAGCGCCTCCGGCTTCATCAGCGCCAGTTCCGCCCGGCCGACCATGCCGCGCGAGCGGGCCGAGAGTTTGACATGGATGCTGAGCACATCGGCTTCCGCGAAAAGCCGCTCGCGCGAAACCAGCTCGGCGCCGATCTCGCGGCAGCGGGCTTCGGCCAGGTTCGGGCTCCAGGCGATGACGCGCATGCCGAAGGCCAGCCCCACCCGCGCCACCTGCCCGCCGAGATCGCCCAGGCCGAGGACGGCCAGTGTCCGCCCGGTCAGGCCGCGGCCCAGCCCGGCGCCCCATTCGCCGGCGCGGATCGCCGCGTCCTCCTGCGGGATCAGCTTCGTCAGGCCGAGGATCAACCCCCAGGCCAGCTCCACCGTGGCGCCGGTGAAGCCATAGCCGGTGCCGCAGACCGTGACGCCGCGCGCCGCCAGCGCCGGCAGGTCCAGCGCCGCATTGGCCATGCCGTGCGTGACCAGCAGGCGCAGCTTCGGCAGGCGTTCCAGCAGCGCGGCGTCGAAGCGCGTCTCCTCCCGGCTGGTCACCACCACCTCGCAATCGCCGAGCAGCGCCGCGGCCTGGTCCGCATCCTCCACCCGGCCGTGCACGGTCAGCGCGACATCGGGCGGCAGGCCGGACCAGTCGGCGCTGGCGAGGGCGAGGTTCTGGTAGTCGTTGATGATGGCGAGGCGCATCCTGGCCGCCCTCCCGTCGCGGCGCGGATAGTTGCGGCCCCGCGGCGCCCGGCTGTCAATCCGCCGGGGCTTCCCATGGCGGGGGGAGGGGCGCATCATGAAGGCAAAGGCGGGGGATCACCGCCAGTCCAAGGAGAGAGGAAACCGGCCCATGAATGCCATTTCGAACCGGAAATACCAGCATATCGAGGTCACCCGCTTCTCCGGCTCGCTGGGCGCCGAGATCGAGGGCGTCGATCTCTCGCGGGACCTGCCGGATGAGGTGATGGCGGAAATCCGCCAGGCCTGGCTGGACAACCTGGTGGTGGTGTTCCGCGACCAGAAGCTGACGCCGGAACAGCAGCTTGCCTTCGCCCGCCGCTGGGGCGACATCCACCTGCACCCCTACATGGCCGGGATGGACGAGTATCCGGAAATCCTGGAGATCGTGAAGACGCCGGCGGACAAGAAGAATTTCGGCGGCGCCTGGCATTCCGACCAGATGTTCACCCCGAAGCCGGCCATGGGCACCATGCTCTATGCCCGGCAGGTCCCCTCGGCCGGCGGCGACACGCTCTACACCAACCAGTACCTGGCCTTCGAGAGCCTGTCGGAGACCCTGCGCAACCTGCTGGTCCAGCTCAAGGGCGTTTCCCGCGGCGACAGGTTCGACGCGCATGACGGCAAGACCCGCAAGGAATTCTACGCCGACAAGATCTCGATGAAGGTGAAGGACCCGGGCGACCTGCAGACCACCTCGGTCCATCCGCTGATCCGCACCCATCCGGAAACCGGGCGCAAGGCGCTCTATGTCGGCAACCACCTGCATTATTTCGAGGGCATGACCCCGGCCGAGAGCAAGCCGCTGATCGAGTTCCTGACGCAGCATTCGACGCGGCCGGAATTCACCGCGCGGCTGCGCTGGCAGACCGGCACCCTGGCCTTCTGGGACAACCGCTGCACCATGCACTTCGCGATCAACGACTACCCGGAGGAAACCCGCATCATGCACCGCATCACGCTGTGCGGCGACACGCCCTTCTAGCCATACCGGCCTGGCTTCGCCGCATGAGCGGCAGGCCGCGTTCGCAGCCTCGGCCCGTTG
>JAEWCI010000523.1 GCA_023390705.1 Pseudomonadota bacterium | reverse complement strand
GGCCAGCGCCTTGAAGCAGGGGCGCAGGGCGTCGGCACGCAGGCAGTCCATGGCCAGTTCCAGCTCATGATTCATCAGCTTCATCCACAGCTCCTGGACCTGGTGGATGATGATGAACAGCAACTCGTCATGCCGGCCGGAAAGCGGGTGCTGGGCCGAGAGGAGCTGGTCGAGGCCTAGATAATCCCCATAGCTCATGCGCCCGCCGGAGAAGTCGGTCTCGATCCCCTGCCGCGTGCTGCCCGGCTCGCCCGTCATCGCCACCGCCTCCTGCTCCGGTCCCCTCCGATGTAGGATGGATGGCCCGCCGGAGGGATGCACCGATGCTCGACCTGCGCGCCCATTTCTCCCGCTTCCTCGGCGCCGATCCAGGGCGGCTGCACTTCGCCGCGCACAGCCACCACCCCTGGCCGGACGTGACGCGGGAGGCGCAGCTCCGCGCCTGGGACGAGGCAGCACGGCTGATGGACGGGAAATGGGCCAGGATCCTTGGCCCGCTCTGGCGGGAAGCGCAGGGCCATGTGGCGCGGCACCTCAGGCTGCCCGACCCGGCGACGGTGGTCTTCGCGCCCAGCACGCATGATTTCGTGGTGCGCATCCTCTCGGCCTTGCCGCTGTCGCTGCGGGGTGCTGCGCGGCCGCCCCGGGTGCTGACCACGGACGGGGAGTTCCACTCCTTCGGGCGCCAGGCGGCGCGATTGGAGGAGGAGGGGCTGATCGCCGTGACCCGTATCCCGAGCGAACCCGGCCCGGACTGCCTGCCGCGCCTCGTCGAGGCGGCGCAGCGGGAGCGCTTCGACCTGATCTGGGTCAGCGAGGTCTTCTTCGGCACCGGCTTCGCCCTGACCGGGCTGGAGGCGCTGGCCGCGGCGGCGGGGGAGGCGGTGCTGGTGCTGGATGGCTATCACGCCTTCCTGGCCCGGCCGGTGGATCTTGCCGCCATTGCGGACCGGGCCTTCTGGCTGGCGGGCGGCTACAAATACGCCATGGCCGGGGAAGGGACCTGCTTCCTGCACTGCCCGCCCGGCTGGCTGCCGCGTCCGCGCGCGACCGGCTGGTTCGCCGGCTTCGCCGCACTGTCCGAAGGGCGCGGCGGGGACGCCGTGCCTTACCCGGTGGACGCCGGGCGCTTCCTGGGCGCCACCTTCGACCCCTCCGGCCTCTACCGCTTCAACGCGGCGATGGGCTGGCTCCAGGGCCTCGGCCTGGATGCCGCGGCGGTGCACGCGCATGCGCTGGCGCTGCAGTTCCGCTTCGTCGTGGGGCTGGAGGCGGTGGGCGGGCCGCTCGGCCTTGATCCGGCCCGGTTGGCGGTGGCGCTGTCGGAGACGCGGCGAGGCAATTTCCTGGCCTTCGACCTGCCTGATGCGGCCGCCGCCGAGGCCCGGCTGGCCGCGGCCGGTATCGTCACGGACCATCGTGGGGCGCGCCTGCGCATCGGCTTCGGCCTTCACCACACCGCGGAGGAAGTGGACCGGCTGCTCAACCGCCTGCGCCGCATCCGATGAGCCATGCCGGCCGCGCGACTCTTGGCCCTGGGGCCGCGTTGCACGCTGGAATGTGAAAGCGCTGACGAGGTTCACGGAGGGACCATCGGGACGCGCGTCCCGCATCGGCACCGCCACCGCAGGCTGGCCGTCATGCCCGAACGCCCGCAGCTATTCCTCCATCCGGATCGGGTAGCGTGGGATTCAAGCCTGCCTCTTGTTGCGCCCCGTCTCCGATCATCGAATACTGGCGATGCCGCGAACGCCCTACGTGTCAGTGACGGCACCCCGTTCCGATGGCCTGGCAAAGGCCCAAGACTCACGCCCATATGGAGGAAAATCCATGTCATTCTACCGAGGCATGACCTGTGAGAACGTGACGATCACTGGCCATGAGGGAACCCCGATCACCGCCTATGTGGCCAAGCCGTCCGGTTCGGGTCCCTTTCCGGGCGTCGTGCTTGTCCATCATCTTCCGGGCTGGAGCGAGTTCTACATCGAGACGACGCGCCGGTTCGCGCATCATGGCTATCTCGCGATCTGCGCCAACCTCTATGAACGCGCGGGCCAGGGCGACCCGGACGATGTCGCCGCCAAGGTGCGCGCCGAGGGCGGCATTCCCGACGCCCAGATGGTCGGCGACACGGCGGCCGCCGTGAAGTGGATGCGCGCGCAGCCGAACCACAACGGCAAGGTCGGCATCTTCGGCTCCTGCTCCGGCGGCCGGCACGCCTTCATCTACGCCTGCCAGAAGAAGGATGTCGATGCCTGCGCTGATCTCTGGGGCGGCCGCGTCGTGATGGGCCAGGAGGAGCTGAACGCGAAAACCCCGGTCGCACCGATCGAGATGACGAAGGATCTCTGCTGCCCGTTGATCGGCATATTCGGCAACGACGACCGCGCACCGAGCCCCGAGCAGGTGAACCAGCATGAGGCCGAGCTCAGGAAGCACGACAAGACCTATGAGTTCCACCGCTACGATGGCGCCGGCCATGGCATCTTCTACTGGCACCGGCCGCTTTACCGGCCAGAGCAGGCGATGGATGGCTGGAGCAAGGTGTTCGCCTTCTTCGGCAGGCATCTGGCAAAATAGGAGGCCCGGGGATGTGCACCTCCATCGTCGAGATCGCGCGCGCAGAGGGCATGGCAAAACGCGGGGAGGAGTGGTTCCCACTGTCACAGGCGGTGGTGGCCTATGACCACGCGCGCCACGCCCCGCTGGGCGACGTGATTACACTGGACTTCGTCAACCCGGCTCTTGGCCCCGCGGCGCGGGCCGGCATTGAACTGACGCTGGAGACTGCGAAGGAGCTGCGCGCCGCTCTCGACCGGGCGATTGCGGCCGCCGAGATCGAGGAAGCGGAGGTGAGGGGCAAGGGCGCCGTGCTCAGGCTCGTTCGGACCGGATGACGTATGGGATGAGACGGCAAGCATCCGCGGGCGGTGTACTCCTGGCGTCGGGTTGGGCTGCGGCGCAGGAGGCTGCTTGCACCGGAAAATAAGGGTGCCGCCGGACTCCTGGAACGCGATGATGCAAGCAGTGCCGTGATCCATCAGCCTTGGATGCCGCGGCGCCGTGATCGCACCCTCCACCTGGCTTGCTTGCCGTCTCCATGATGCCCCTCGGATCGTGCGAAAGAGCCATGAGGGGACAGGTCCTGGGCCAGCTTGCACAGCCCGTGCAAGCGGTTCAGCTTCCAGAGTATCAGTATGAGCCACCTGTCTGGGGAATCTGGAATGAACGGATCAACCTCCTCTCCGGCTGCGCTTCCGGTCCATGCCTTGGCCACCCAGATCGCCGCCGGGCGCCTTTCCCCCGTGGACCTTGTCGGGGACTGCCTCGCCCGCATTGAGAAGCTTGAGCCGAAGCTCCAGGCCTTCGTCGAGGTTTACGCCGCGGATGCTCGCCTGGCGGCGGAGGCGGCGGAAAAGGCGATCCGCTCCGGCCATGCCGTCGGGCCACTGCATGGAATCCCCATTGCGCTGAAGGATCTGGTGGAGATCGAAGGCAGGATCGTCACCGGCGGCAGCGCGGTCTGGCGGAACCGGCGGGCAGAGCGGACTGCCACACTGGCGCGCCGCCTGATTGCCGCCGGCATGATCGTGGTCGGCAAGACGCACACCGTGGAGTTCGCCTATGGGGGGTGGGGTACCAATCAGCACCTGGGCACGCCGCGCAACCCGTGGGATGCGGCCGACGCGCGCACTCCGGGTGGTTCGAGCAGCGGTTCGGCCGTAGCGGTAGCGGCAAGGCTGGTGCCCTGCGCCATCGGCACCGACACCGGCGGCTCGGTGCGGTTGCCTGCGGCGTGGTGTGGCATCACCGGCCTGAAGACCACGATCGGCCGTGTCAGCACCCATGGCGTGCTGCCGCTCAGCCCGACCCTCGATACACCAGGCCCCATGACCCGCAGCGTCGAGGATGCCGCCATCCTGCTTCAGGTGCTGCAGGGGAGGGATCCGCTGGACCCGAAGACCCTGGGACACCGTGATGCCGAACCGATGCCAGGCCTGCGGCGCGGCGTGAAGGGCCTCCGCCTGGCGCAGTTGCCGGCCGCCGAGCGCAACGGGGTCGATCGGGAGGTGCTGGCTGCCTACGACCGCTCCGTCAAGGCGCTGGAGAAGCTTGGCGCGGAGATTGTCGAACTGTCCTTGCCACGCAGTATCCGCGACTTGGGCGCCCTGAATGGGCAGATCATGTCAGCGGAAGCCTACGCCCTGGTGGGGGATATCGCTGACAGGAGCGAGCTGCCCGTTGATGAGGCGGTGCGCCCGCGCATCCGGGCCGGCGCCGCAATCTCCTCACGCGAATACCTTCACGCGCTTGCCGAGCGTGAACGGCTCAAGGCGGAGTTTGTGGCCGCCATGGAGGGTACGGACGCCGTGCTGGCGCCGGTCGCCATGACGGCGGCCATCAAACTTGAAGACGTCGATCAAAGCACGACGCCAGCCTTCCTGACGCGTTGGGTGAATTTTCTCGATCTCTGCGGTCTTGCCATCCCGAACGGTTTCACGGCCGAAGGTCTGCCGACATCGTTGCAGATCATTTGCCGAGGTTATGATGAAGCGACCGCCCTCAGGATCGGCTGGGCCTACCAGACCGCGACCGACTGGCATGAGCGCGTGCCACCCATGGCTGGTTATCCCTAGGCAGGGGTATTGCCGCGCTTCCCCGCCGGACAGGAGAGATGCGGCCCGATGGAAGACCTGATTTTCCGCCCCGCCGGGCCTGCGATCCACCGGGCGGCCTGGATTGCCAAACAGACGTGATAGATGGATCTTGCCCGGATATCCGCTGAATGTCGGCTTCCAAGCATAATGCCGGCTCATCGTCGGCGCCTGTGGCCGGCGCAGGAGGCAACGCAGCATGAAGACCTACAGCCACTACATCAATGGCACCGATGTCGAACCCAGCTCGGGTGAGTGGATCGACAGCCATAATCCCTACAACGGCGAGGTCTGGGCGCGCATCCCGCGCGGCAATGCGCAGGATGTTGACCGCGCCGTTGCCGCCGCCGCCCGCGCCATGCGGGAGGGCCCCTGGGCGACGATGCATCCCTCGGCCCGCGGCAAGCTGATGCACCGCCTGGCCGACCTGATCGCCGCCAATGCCGAACGCCTCGCCAAGATCGAGGTGCGCGACAACGGCAAGCTGCTGGCTGAGATGCTGGGCCAGACCCGCTACAACCCGGAATGGTGGCGCTACTTCGGCGGTCTCGCCGACAAGTTGGAAGGGGCGGTGGTTCCGATCGACAAGCCCGACATGTTCGCCTTCACCCGGCAGGAGCCGGTGGGCGTGGTGGCGGCGCTGACAGCGTGGAACTCGCCGCTGCTGTTCATCGCCTGGAAATGCGCGCCGGCGCTGGCCGCCGGCTGCTCGGTGGTGGTGAAGCCTTCCGAGTTCGCTTCCTGCTCCACGCTGGAATTCGCCGCGCTGACCAAGGAAGCCGGTTTCCCCGACGGTGTGTTCAACGTCGTTACCGGCCTCGGGCCCGAGGCCGGCTCGGCGCTGGTCGATCACCCGGACGTGGCAAAGGTGACCTTCACCGGTTCCGACGCCACCGGCGCACGGATCTACGCACAGGCAGCGAAGACGCTGAAGCGCGTCTCGCTCGAACTCGGCGGCAAGTCACCCAACATCGTGTTCGACGATTGCGACATCGACGCCGCCATCGCCGGCGTCATCTCCGGTATTTTCGCCGCCACCGGGCAGACCTGCATCGCCGGCTCGCGCGTGCTGGTGCAGAACTCGATCCGCGAGCGTTTCACCGAGCGGCTGGTCGAACTGGGCAGGACCGCCCGCAAGGGCGACCCGATGCAGCCCGATACCAATATCGGCCCGGTCACTACCGCGCCGCAGTACCGCAAGATCCTGGACTACATCGAGATCGCAAAGAACGAGGGCGCGCGCTGCATCCTCGGCGGCGGACCTGCCACGGGCCTGCCCGGCGGCCAATTCGTCGAGCCGACCATCTTCACCGATGTGACGCCCGGGATGCGGATTGCCCGCGAGGAGGTGTTCGGCCCGGTGCTCTCCATCCTCGGCTTCAATGACGAGGCCGAGGCGGTGCGCATCGCGAATGATACCATCTACGGCCTTGCCGCCGGCGTATGGACACAGGATATCGGGCGGGCGGTCCGCATGTCGGCAGCACTGAAGGCCGGGACGGTGTGGGTGAACACCTACCGCGCCGTCAGCTACATGATGCCGTTCGGCGGCATGAAACACTCCGGCATCGGCCGTGAGAGCGGCATCGAGGCGGTCCGCGAGTTCCTTGAAACGAAGAGCGTCTGGATTTCCACTGCCCGTGGAGCGCCGGCCAATCCCTTCGTCATGCGGTGACCCTGGCAACAGGACAGATCCGCAACGGCTGGAGCCGCAGTAGAAGCAGCCGATGCGGACCATGGCGAGCTGGTCGGCGGCACGCTTCCCGTAGCGGGCGGTGACGCGAGGACCTGCTTCAGGCGATGGAGCAGGCGCAGCGGGGCGGGTGGCGGCACGACGATCCGCCCCGCAATGACGTCCGTTGCGAAGCACAGCACCGCCAGCGGCAGATGCACGGGTTACTGTGCAGGCTGCCGGCCCTGCTGCAGCATCGTCAGTGCGTCCGCAGCGGCCGTGCCACTGCTGCGCTCAAGGCGCAGCCGGTGCCGCTGGTGTGGCGCGGGCACCGCCCGTCGCCGCAACGCGCTGTCCACCGCGGTCAGCACTGCGTCGCGGCAGTCCACCTCCTGGGCGAAGCTCGGCACCCAGAACCGCACCACGTAAACCAGGCCACCCGGCTCGTGCGCGACCAGGCGCGCATCGGGCGCGGGCTGCGGCAATACGCCGGGCGCTGCCGCGGCGGCCTCGGCGAGCAGGCGCTTGGCCTCCTCCGCAGCCAGCGCATGGTCCAGGGTGAGCCTTACCTGCTGGCGGTAATGCGCGCGTGGAGCGCTGTAATTGGTGACGCGCTGCTGTGCGATACGTCCGTTCGGCACCACGGCCTGGACCCGGTCCTGCGTCTCAATGCGGGTGGAGCGCCAGTTGATCTCAATCACCCGGCCGCCAAGCCCACCCTCGATGCTTATCCAGTCACCGATACGATACGCCCGCTCCAGGCCGAGTGCGACCCCAGCGAAGATGTCGGCCATGACGCCGCGCAGCGAAAATCCGAGTACGGCGACGATCACGCCCGATGTCGCGGCTGCGCCGAATACGGAGCCTTCGAAGACAAGGGCAACGGTTGCCAGGGCGGCGGCTCCGAAGACCGCCGCGCCCAGCAGGTCCTGCAGAAGCTTCGGCGACCGCCGCCGGCCATTGCCGCCCTTGGACAGGACGATGTCAACGAGCCGCATTGCCAGCCATGCGGCGCCGAAATAGGCCGACGCGCCGAGCAGCAGGCGCACCACCTGGAAGCCGTCCGGCACCATGTCGGCGAAGCCAAGGGCGCGCAGGGCCAAAGGCGCGGTCATCAGCAAGCCCATACTCCCCAGCGTCACCACCAGGGGCCAAAAAATCCGGGAAAGATGCTTCATGGCGCCGCGCTAGCTCCCTGCCCGGGAAGCCGCGCCGCCTGGCGCGGCATCGGTCCGGCGCACCCAGCCGGAACGGGCACCGCAGCCACGGCGGCAGCGGCTTCCGGCTGATGAGCGATCGCAAGGAGGCGCAGTTGCTCAGTGGCGCCATTGCCACGGGCTGCCATGACGACGGAGCCGGCTCGGCGGCCGAGCAGCGCCAGCCCGCGCGGTGCCGTCACCGGCATTGTCCAACCACCCGTCGTGCGGTGACGCGCTGGCAGGACGAGAAGCCGCGCTTCCGGCTGACCATTGTCCACCGCGAAAATGACTCGTGAGTCGAGCGTGGCGATCTCGGCAGTAATGGCCTCGACATGCACGATTTGCGAACGAGCCAGCTTTTCAAGCAGGGAATGTGCGGCTGGGTCGTTCGGAAGCAGCCGCGCGACCCGCTCCAGCGCCGCGAAGTCGCGCACCGTCAATACAGCGGCGTCGGAATCATGGCCAGCGCGCGGCATTGTCGCCCGGGTGGCGGCGTCGCAGCCGTAGCAGATCTCCACCAGGGCGGCGAGCGCAGCCCCGCAGATGGCACAGGTCGAGACGATGAACGTCATGGGCAAATTCCTCCGGGCAAGGCGACGCGACCGTGCTCCGCAGGGGAAGACATCGGTGCGTCCTTCGCTTCAGTTCTGGAGAGGTCCCCGGGCCGGGCCACGGCCGCCGTGCGGCCATGCAGGATCAAGCCCGGGGCTAGAAGCCCGCGAGCAGAGTCCCCGCGCGGCGCGGGCAATGGAGATGGATCACCCTGTGCCACATGACATGTTGTCAGATGGGGTCCACGGCTGGCCCAATCAAGCTCGTGGAGGCCGCAGGCACCGCCTCAGGCCAAGGCGTTCGCGCCAGGACTGGTGCCACGCGCCAGGGTGGCTAGGACCGGTCGGGCGGCATCACCGGAACATCGCATTCAAGCACCGGCACCAACTCCGCGGCGACACCGCCCGGGGAAGGGAAGACGCAGGGTGCCATGCCGCCCGGTATCCATCAGGACAAGACCGGGTTGCTGCACGAGCATCGTCCCCGGGCCGCGGGCAGTTCCTCCTTGGGGCCGGGGCCAAGGCGGTCCGAGCGGCTTCCCGCATGGAGGCGCCGGCAGGAGTACGGATTACCGCCGGCCACCCCGACCGGGTCAGGCGGCGGGCGGCGGGTCCTCGCCGTCTCCCGGTGGCCTTCGCGCCCTCAAGCCCGCCGGCCGGCGCAGGGGCACCAATGATGCTGACCTTGCGCTGGTCATGCGGGCGGCTCTGCGCCGCGCCGCCTCTTCCGGCTGGAATGCCACCGAGAGTATGTCGATGCTCTCAATGATCCCGCCGCTGCGCTCGGCCGTGACCGTCATGCCGGCACGGTTGCCTAGCATGGCAAGGCCGCGTGGCGTGGTGACAGGAAGCGACCAACCCTGGAGGTTTGGTCCGTTCGGCAGAACCAGCACACGCTCTTCCGGAGCGCCTCCGTTGATGCTGAACGCCACGCGCGAGTCCAGCGTGACGACATCCGCCTCAACCTTGTCCGGCACCACTACCCGGCACCGCCCCAGCTTTTCGGTCAGCCCGCGGGCCGCCAGGCTATCGGGGTGCAGGTGCAGCCGGACAAGCTCTTCGAGAAGCATGAAGTCGCGCGCGGTAATGTTGATGTCCATGGTGTCGTCCGGCTCAAGGGGCGCTTTGCGGGCGACGGCTCCGAACAAAGGGTGCCTGTTGCTAGGAATGGCTGCGCCACAGTTTCGGCAAACCGTGGCCGCCACGCCGAGCATGGCGCCACAGGATGCACAGGTCGCATTTGTCACGGACACGGGTCTATCCTTCTGGACATGGCTGACGCGCCGCGCGTAGGACGCGCGGCGTTCATTGCTTCCGCAGTCGAAGCTGTCCCCGGGCCGGCGCCGATGGCTGCTGCGGTCAGGCCCGGGGCTGGAAGCCCACGAGGAGAGTACCCGGCGGCCGGCGCCGCCAATGGCGAGGCCCCGCACCCGGCGAGGCCATGCCCATGATACCGGGCTTGCACGCGCCATGTTCCAAGTGCCCCAGCCGGTTTGCCCACCGCATGGCGGTGTTGCTGCCGCAGGGACAAGGCGCACCTCGTCCGGTCAGGGAGTGGCCCCGCACCTGATGCGTCATGTGCTGGCTCCGCGCTCAAGAAGCCTTCGCATCAGCCGAAGCAGCCTTCGCGCATCCCTGGCCTTCGCGCCGGGAATGGACGGATCGCCCGCCTTCGACAAGGAATTGCCCAGGTGCCGATGCAGAACGCGGCGCACCGCCGCAGGGCTGCGCTCCTCGATCGGCAATGTGCGCACCGCGTCGAGTGACGCTTCGGCTGCGTCGGGCGGGAGGTGGCCGGCGGCGACCGCGTCTTCCAGCCAGCACAGGACATCCACGGCGGGCACGGTGAGCGGCCGAAGATCGTGCGCCGCATAGAGGAGGGCAATATCGGCAGCCTCGGCTCGGCCCCGGGCAACCAGCCGGAATATCCGGCCGACACCCGCAACGCCGCCAGATATGGACGGGTCCGCCGCGAGCAGGGCGCCCACGCTCGCTGCGCCCATGAGACAGAAACCCCGCTCTGCGGCGCGGCGCGCCTCCTCCGCCGGCAGGCGCGTCTCCGGTTCCAGCACGCCATCCACCACCGCGATGGTTGCCGGGGCTCCCATGGCGTCCAGGTCACCGCGCCGGATTGGCGGGCGATACTCGGCGGGCAGCAGGGATCGCGCTTCCGCCCGGGGAAGGCTCGGCCCGAGGAAAACGACCACGGAACCCGCCGAAAGGCGGACCGGCAGCGATGTTCGCGGCCGGGCCCCGGTTGCCAGATGGCTAGGACGCTGCATGGCTGCCGGTGGCGCGGGGTCCAGGGGCCTCGTCCACGCTGCCGGCCAGGGATCGGCCTAGCGCGCCGAGGAGCGCATCCATGTCCGGCCGGGTGGCCACCGCCAGTGCCCGCCATGGCAGCGGCCGCATCGCATCGGCGATGTGCGGGCTCAGGGCGACGCCGACCATGCCCTGGCAGGCTCCCTCCAATCCTTCCCGTGCGAGAAGGCCATGAAAACTCGCGACAGTGCGTGCCGACAGGAATGGCGCCACCTGGACCGTGCCGCCAGCGATGGCGTCCCGCGCCCGTCGCGTGAGGCGTGTCGCCGGCCGTGCCGTATAGACAACCCTCCGCTCCACGGTGAACCCGGCCGGCGCAAGGGCCGCGGCAAGGTCGCAGGCCACGGTTTCGCCACTCGGATAGGCCAGTGGCCCGGCTTGGGGATTGAGCCGGGCCTGCACCAGCCGCAGCAGATCCGCGGCGTTGCCGCCCGGCGCTGCCTCGACCGCCGTGATGCCTGCCATGCGCAGGGGGCGCGCCGTCGCGGCGCCGACCGTGAGGACGGGTGGCAACCTGGCCAAGCCGCCCGGCCCTGCTTCCTTCAGCGCGCGCAGCAGCGCTTCAGCCGCGTTCGCCGAGGTGAGCAGGATGGCCTGCTTCCCGCGGAGGAGCGTGGGCATATCCCAGGGCAGCGGGACGATGTCCAGCATCGGTTCCACCAGGCAGTCAATGCCACGCGCCCGCAACCGGGCGGCGAGCCGACCTGCCTGGTTGCGCGGCCGCGTGATCAGGGCGCGCAGCCCGGTCACGTGAAGGCCGCGGCGCCACCGGCACCGTCCTTCATGCTGAAAGGCGGAGTCTCGACGCGCAGCACGGTCAGGCGCCTCAGGCGGCCGTCCTGGGTCGGCCAATCGATGGACTGGCCCTGTGACAAGCCCACGAGCCCGGCGCCCACCACCGAGAGTACCGAAATGCGGCCCTCCGTAATATCGGCTTCGCTCGGCAGCACGAGCTGCACCCGCCGGGTCCCGCCCGTCGCCGCGTCGTGGAACTCGACGACCGATCCTACGGTGACGACGCCTGGAGGCATTTGCCCGGCCGGCACCACCTCGGCACGGTCGGTTTCTTCCATCAGCAGGCGGGCGACGAACGGGTTACGCCGTACGGTGACCCTCGCCAGCGCAGCCAGCCGGGTGTGATCTTCCGCCGACATCAGTACCGGTGGGCGCAGGGCCTCCCACTTGTTTTCTTCGTTCACGGGCATTCTCCGTAGCTTGCTTCATGGCGCCGCCGCGGATGCAGCGGCCGGATGACATCACCCGGACGGGACACAGGCTGGGGTGCTGGTCCGCCGTGACGAGGCGCAGGACAACAGGCTCCCGTCACGCCCTGCCAACTCATCCGGTTGGCTGCGGTGGCACCGGGCAGCGCGGCGGGAGGCATCGAAACGGCCAAGAAGGATCGTTCCGCGCGTCGTTCCCGGATGGGAATGGCCCCCGGATGCCAGCGCGTTACCGCCTCTGGCGCCGATGCGGGGGGCGCGGCATCAGCGACGATGTTCCGCAATCTCGCTAGTACGGGTCGCCTCGGATGGCGCCGCTGATCGGTTGTGGGCACGGCAGGCTTCATCCTTCCGCGCAGTCGCGTGCACTCCACCGGAATGGCGGATTGGCTGGGCTGCAACTCATCTAAGGAAGAGGCACCCCCGGATCCTGGCGGGTGTCAGGCACACCGCCCTCGGTCCGGGGCTACAGGCCCGCGATCAGGCTTCCTGCATGCGCCAGACGGCGCCGGAAGGTTGCGCTTACCCACAACATGCGCCTAAGATTAACATCCAGACATCTTAAGTCAATTCACACTACCGTTCGGTGCGGATGCCGCGGTTTGCGGATCAGCGTGAACGAGCGCCACAGTGGTGAACCGAACTGCACCCGGCAGGGCGAACTGCCGCCCGTGGCGTAGAGGTGTAACATAGACTGCCCGAATGGCGTCGCACTCACGCGGCCGGCGGACAGGGGTTGATGCACCAGCGGAAGAAGGGAACCAAGGTGTCGAGTGACAACCCCAAACCCGCCAATCCGATACCCTATTGGTGGGAGGCCGCCCCCCTTCCGGAGACCGCGACACAGCCCATCGCACCGACGGCCGATGTGGCGATCATTGGCGCTGGCTACACCGGGCTCAGCGCCGCCATAACCCTGGCGCGCGCGGGGCGGTCGGTGCTGGTCTTCGACAAGCAGCGGCCGGGGGAGGGCGCTTCCACGCGGAATGGCGGCATCACCAGCGGCAACCTGCGCCTGAGCCTCAGCGAAATGACGAAGCGGTTCGGCGAGGCGCGGGCCCAGGCGATCTACGCCGAATCACAGGCAGCGCGAGAGGATCTTTACCGGTTCATCCGCACCGAGGGGATCGACTGCGACCTGTGCGTGTCCGGCCGCTTTTCCGGCGCTACCTCCCCGGCCGGGTACGAGGCCCTGGCCCGCGACAGCGAGCTGCTGCGACGGAAACTGGGCATCGAGGCCTATGCCGTCAGCCCTGCCGAGCAGCGCAGCATCCTGGGGACCGACTTCTACCATGGCGGCAGTGTGCGCATGGATATCGGCGGGCTTCACCCCGCCAAGCTGCACGCCGCCATGCTGCGTCTGGCAATCGAGGCCGGCGCCGTAGTACATGCGGAAACCGCGGTGCTGGGCATCCGGCGGGATGGCGACCGGCACGAAGTCTCCACCGCCCGTGGCAAGGTCCTGGCTCATCACGTGGTCTCCGGGACCAATGGCTACGCGGATGCGTCGGATCCCTGGCTGCGCCGCCGCCTGGTGCCTGTCCGCAGCCGTATCATCGCCACCGCCCCGATCGGCGCGAATCTGATGAACGTCCTGATGCCGCGGCGCATGATGTGCAGCGACACGCGGAAGCTCAGCTACTATTACCGTCCCTCCCCGGACGGCATGCGAATCCTCTTCGGCGGCCGTGACGGCACCATCGCGGGCGATCCCACCTGGCCGATCGACAACCTGCGCAGGGCCCTCGTCGGGCTCTTCCCCGAACTGGCGCAGGTCGAACTCAGCCACAGCTGGTTCGGCCATGTCGCCCTGACCCGCGACATGGTGCCGCGCATCTTCTCCCGCAATGGCATCCGCTACGCCGCAGGCTACTGCGGATCGGGGGTGGTTTGGGCACGATGGGCAGGGCAGAAGGTGGCGCTGCAGATCCTCGGCCAGGATGGCGATTCGGCCCTGGATTTCCGCCCGCCGGCGGCCGTGCCGCTGTACCGCGGGAAACCCTGGTTCATGCCCGCGGTCTTTTCCTGGCTGACCCTGCGGGACAGGCTGGCGCAGCGAGCCTCGCGCACCTCGTGACCGCGGCCCGGCAGCGGAGCGCCTGGTGTGCTCCGCAGGGACTGCCACGGAAAGGGCAGGGGCGGCCAGATGCTGCCGGGATGGCCGCCCGGGGCAGACCTGTCGTGACCGGGATACGCAACCCTGCGGGACAACACGCCCGGCCCTGAGCGGCAGGACCCGCTTCCAGGTCGAAAGCCTCCTCGTCCCGCCGCTCCGCCTTCCGGCAACGCAAATGGCAGCAAGCGCCCGGGCGTCCGGGATTCGGCTGACCCAAGCGGGTCCTTGTGCTGTTCCCGGGTGACACCCTGGGCGTCCGGCTTTAGCGTGAGCCTTGGTTCATCCTGCAGCAAACCCTGAGGCCCGTCCCATGTCCCTGACCAACCAGCCCGACCCCGAGGCCCGCCACCGCGTCGTGCAGCAGGACCTGGGCAACGTCATGCACCCTCTGGTCCAGCACAAGGCGCTGGAGAAGAACCAGATCGTGGTGACGGGGGCACAGGGCTCCACCATCGTGGATGCCGACGGCACCACCTATCTCGACGCGATGGCGGGCCTCTGGTGCGTCAATATCGGCTACGGCCGCACGGAGCTGGCGCAGATCGCCGCCGAGCAGATGCAGCAGATGGCCTACTACCCGCACACCGCCATCAACCTGCCCGCCAGCCAGCTCGCCGAACAGGTGAACGGGCTGATGGGCGGCGACTATCATGTATACTTCGTCAACTCGGGCTCCGAGGCGAATGAGGCCGGCTTCAAGATCGCCCGGCAATACGCCAAGCACGAATTCCCCGGCGAATTCCGCTTCAAGACGATTGCCCGCTACTACGCCTATCACGGCACCACGCTGGCCACCCTCGCCGCCGGCGGCATGGGCGAGCGCAAGATGAAATTCGAGCCCTATGCCGGTGAGTTCGTGCATGTGCCCGCCCCCACCTGCTACCGGTGCCCGCTGGGGCTGGAATACCCAAGCTGCGGCGTCGCCTGCGCCAAGGCGATCGAGGCCACCATCCAGGGCGAGGGACCGCAGACAGTCGCCGAGGTGATCGTGGAGCCCATCATGTCCGGCGTCGGCATTGCCGTGCCGCCGGACGAGTACCTGCCGATGGTCGAGGAGATCTGCCGCAAATACGACGTGCTGCTGCATGTGGACGAAGTGATCAACGGCTTCGGCCGCACCGGCAGGATGTTCGGCCACCAGCATTGGGGCATCAGCCCGGATATCATGGCGGTGGCCAAGGGCATCGTCTCCGCCTACCTGCCGATCGCCGCGACGGTGGTGAAGAACGAGGTGTTCAACAGCTTCCTCGGCGAGGTGGCGGATGCACGCCAGGTGATGCAGGTCAACACCTATGGCGGGCATCCCGCGGCGGCCGCGGTCGCGGTGCGCAACATCGAGATCATGCTGGAGGAGAAGCTGCCCGAGCGCGCCGCGACCATGGGCGCCTATCTGATGGACGGCTTGAAGGACCGGCTGTACCGGCATGGCATCGTCGGCGACATCCGCGGCAAGGGGCTGCTGATCGGCATCGAGTTGGTCACCGACCGTGAAAGCAAAGCGCAGCTCGATGGCTCGCTGGTGGGCGGCGTGGTGGAGTTCTGCAAGAAGAACAACGTGATCGTCGGCCGCTCGGGCGGTGGGGCGCGGCATTCCAACACCATCGCCCTCTCGCCGCCGCTGGTGATTACCCGCAGCGAATGCGACACGCTGATCGAGGTACTGGACCTTGCGATGGCGGATGCGGTCGCGAAGATGCAGGGGCAGAGGTAACGCCAAGCGTCCCGGCCGCGCTGCCTGGGATGCGGCAGGGCGCCGGGACCACCTTCGCAGGCTGAACCGCCCCGGCGTTGCCGGAGGCAGGTTTGCGCTACGCGGCCTCGGTCCTACTGCATCTCGATGCCCGCGGCCTTGATGGCCGCGGCGTTGCGCTCGATGTCGGCGGCGATGCGATTGCGGAAGCGCTCCGGGTCCAGCACGAAGATGTCGCCTTGGGCCAGTAGCGGCGTCCGCGCCGCCGGCGATTCGGCCACCGCCTGCATCATGGCATAGAGGCGCTGCACCAACTCGGGCGGGGTGTTGGCC
>JAEWCI010000266.1 GCA_023390705.1 Pseudomonadota bacterium | reverse complement strand
CGGGATGCTCGGCGCCGCCCTGCATGCCCCGCTCGCCGCCCCCGCCCTGGCCCAGCCGGTGGAACGCTATCCGGACCCCGCCGTGCAGGTGCTGGACCCTTCCTTCAACCGCTACCGCCTGCTGCTGGCCGGGGTGGAGCGGCTGTGGACCGGCGCGCGCTGGAGCGAGGGGCCGGCCTGGTTCGGCGATCAGCGCTGCCTGATCTGGTCCGATATCCCCAACAACCGGATGCTGCGCTGGCATGAAAGCAATGGCCGGGTGGACGTGTTCCGCAACCCCGCCAACAACAGCAACGGCAATACGCGCGACCGCCAGGGCCGGCTCATCACCTGCGAGCACCTGACCCGGCGGGTGACCCGCACGGAACCCGATGGCAGCATCACCGTCATCGCCGACCGCTTCGAGGGCAAGCGGCTGAACGCGCCCAACGACGTGGTGGTGAAGAGCGACGGCTCCATCTGGTTCACCGACCCGCCCTTCGGCATCCTCGGCTTCTACGAAGGCGAGATGGCGGAGCCGGAACTGCCGACCAGCATCTACCGGGTGGATGCCCGGACCGGGCAGATCACGGTCGCGACCGGCGAGGTCAACCGCCCCAACGGCCTGGCCTTCAGCCCGGACGAATCGAAGCTCTACGTCGTCGAGGCCGGGGTGACGCCGCGCGTGATCCGTGCCTTCGACGTGGATGGCAGCAGCGGCCGGCTTGCCAGCGGCCGCATCTTCTACCAGGGGCGGGAAGGCGAGACGCCGGACGGCTTCCGGGTGGACGTGGACGGCAATCTCTGGTGCGGCTGGGGCATGGGGCGCGAGGAGCTGGACGGCGTCCGCATCATCAACAAGGACGGCGCGCCGATAGGCCATATCCGCCTGCCGGAACGCTGCGCCAACCTGGATTTCGGCGGGCGGCACCGGAACCGGCTGTTCATGGCCGCCAGCAGGTCGCTCTATGCGCTTTACGTGAACACCCAGGGCGTGCCGGGCGGCTGACGGCGCGGCTGCGAGTCCCGCAGCGCTGTCCATCATGCGCCGGTCGAGCTTCCACCCTCGCCGCGGCAGTCGCCTACAGCCGCGGCGGGCGTTCGCGGTCCAGGCTGATGCGGCCGCCGGTGGAGATGCTGCCCGCCGGCTGCCGCCAGTCCCCCACCGTGGTGTCTGGCACGCCGGAATAGCGGCCGCCCGGGCGGATCAGCCCATCCGGGCCGCAGGCGGAAAGCACCAGGGCCAGGCCCAGCAGCAGGGGCAATGCAGGTGGCACGGGCAATACTCCTCACTTGCCCATGCCAGATGGGTGCCCGTTACTGCATGTCCACCCGCGTGAGATCGATGAACCAGCTTTGCGGGCTGACGAAATTGCGAACCCGGCGGCTCATCGCCCGCGGGTTCAGGTCGTGCACGATCCACAGCCAGGGCGGGTTGTCCACCAGCCGCTCATGCGCCTCGCGCAGGCGCTGGGCCACGGCGGCGGGGTCGCGTTCCGTCTCCAGCGCGGCGAAGGCGGCGTCGAAGCGCTCATCCCGCCAGTGGCCGGAATTGGAGCCGCGCGGCGAGAAATTGGCGGACAGGAACCAGCGCGCCATGGCCGAGGGGTCGGATGAGTAGAGGCTGATGTTCAGCGCGTCCGCCCCCAGCCATTGCGGCTGGGTCGGTTCGAAGCGCAGGCCGGCGAGCAGCGTGTTCCACTCCACCACCTCGAAGGCGACATCCACGCCGCAATTCTCCTTCAGGGATTGCTGCAGGTATTCGTTCATCGGCAGCGGCAGCATCTGGCTGGAGCCGCTGGTGGAAATGCCCACCTTCAAGCGCAGCGGCCGCTGGGCGTTGTAGCCGGCCTCGGCCAGCAGGGCGCGGCCGCGCGCGGGGTCCAGCCGGTAGCGGTGCTGCGGGTTGCCGAAATTCGGGTCATTTGCCTTGAGGAAGCCGACCGAAGGCTCCGCCGTGCCGTTCAGCAATTGCACCATGCCGTCGCGGTCGAAGCAGTAGTTCAGCGCCTGGCGCACCCGCATATCCGCCACCGGGCTGCCGGGGCGGCCGGTGGCGAAGACCCAGGGCCAGACATGCGGATAGCTGCCGGTGACGATCTGGAAGCCCGCCTGGCGCAGGCTGGGGATGGCATCCGGCGGCGGCACCTCGACCCAGTCCACCTGGTTGCTGCGCAGCGCGGCCAGGCGGGTATTCGCTTCCGGCATCGGCAGCAGCACCACCCGGTCCAGCCGGGCGCGGCCCTCGGCATTCCAGTAGCCGTCATGGCGCGAAAGCTCGGCCAACTGGCGCGGCACGAAGCGCGAGAGGCGGAAGGGCCCGGTGCCGGCCGGCGGCAGCGACGCGGCGCGCGCCCAGTCGCGCCCCGCCTGCTCGAAGGAATTCGGCGAGGTGACGAGGATATAGACCACCAGGTTGGGCCAGTAGGAAACTGGCCGTGTCGTGGTCATCTCCACCGTGTTGTCGTCTATCTTGCGGTAGCTTTCCAGCACCGGGATGCGGCCGCGGACGATGGCGCTGCCCGCGGCATCGAATTGCGGGCTGTCATTGCGGAAGAAGCGGTCCAGGTTCCAGACCACCGCATCCGCGTTGAAGGGCGTGCCGTCGTGGAACTGCACGCCGCGGCGCAGATGGAAGACCCATTTCCTCGGGTCGGCGGCATCCTGTTCCCAGCGCTCGGCGAGGCCCGGCCGCAGCCCGGCAAGCTGCTGGTTGCTGCCCAGCTCCCACAGCACCAGGCTTTCGAAGACGGGGTAGCCGAGGAAGCGCATGCCCTCGAAGCCGTTGTTGGGCATGCCGGAGGTGGTCGGCACATCGGCGGCCGTCATCGCGATGCGCAGCACCTTCTGCTGCGCCGTGGCAGGTGCGGCAAGGCCGCAGGCGGCCACCAGCATCGCGGCTGCGGCCAATGGCCGGCGGAATGCGTGCATGGGTCTGTCTCCCGATCCAACTCCCTGGACCGGAAGGCTAGACCATGGCCGCGGCCGGCGGGAACATACCGGCAGCGCGCAATCCGATCTCGCGAGACACTGATTGGGCAAATCGCGGGCAGCCCTGCCCAGGCGGCGTGCAGCGGCCGGGGCAGAAGCCGCCCGGCGACGATCCGCCCCGCCCGGCGGCCCGCCCTATCCCGCGCTGCGGTCGCGATAGGACTTCTTCAGCTCCGCCTTCCACAATTTGCCGGTGGCGGTGTGCGGCAACTGGTCCACGAACTCCACCGCATCGGGAATCCACCACTTCGCCACCTTGCCTTCATAGAAGGCAAGGATCTCCTCGGCGGTCGGCTGCTCCCCGGGTTTCGGCTGCACCAGCAGCAGCGGGCGTTCGTCCCATTTGCTGTGGTGCATGGCGATCACCGCCGCTTCCTGCACCTTGGGATGGCCCATGATGAGGTTCTCCAGCGTGATGGAGGAAATCCACTCGCCGCCGGACTTGATGACATCCTTGGCCCGGTCGATGATCTCCATGTTGCCGAGTTCGTCTATGGTCACCACGTCGCCGGTGCGGAACCAGCCATCCGCGGTGAAGGCGGCATCGCCCTGGCGGTTGAAATAGGCGCTGGCCACCCAGGGGCCGCGCACCAGCAGCTCGCCGAAGGCGATGCCGTCATGCGCGATCTCCCGCCCCTCGGCATCCACCGCCTTCCACTCGATGCCGAACAGCGCCCGCCCCTGCTTGCGGGAGTAGTCCAGGAAGCGGTCGTCGTCCCAGCCGGCATTCTCCGCCTTGCGCACATTCGTGGCGCCCAGCGGGCTGGTTTCGGTCATGCCCCAGGCATGCATGATGCGGACGCCGTATTCCTTCAGGAATCCGGCATTGATCGCCTGCGGCAGCGCGGTGCCGCCGACCACCAGGCGCGGCGGCGCGGTGAAGCGCCGCCCGGGATCGGCGCGCAGCCATTGCAGCAGCGCGGCCCAGATGGTCGGCACCCCGGCCGAGAAGGTGACGCCGCATTCCTCGATCAGCCGGTGCAGGCTGGCCGGGTCCAGCTTCGGCCCGGGCAGCACCAGGGAAGCCCCCGCCATCGCCGTGCCATAGGGAATGCCCCAGGCATTCACATGGAACATCGGCACCACCGGCATCACCACATCGGCGGCGCCGATGTTGAAGCAGTCCCGCTGCAGCGTCGCCATGGCGTGCAGCACGGTGGAGCGGTGGCTGTAGAGCACGCCCTTCGGCTCCCCCGTGGTGCCGGAGGTGTAGCAGAGCGAGGAGGCCGCGCGCTCGTCCAGCAGCGGCCAGTCGAAGCCTTCCGGCCGGCCTTCCAGCAGGCTCTCCTGCGCCAGCAGCTCCACCTTGCCGTGCAGCGGGGTTTCGGCCGGCAGCGCCTCCGCCCCGCCCATCACCCCCACCGCGCGCAGGCTGGCGGGCAGGCGTTCCGCCAGGTTCTCCACCACCGGCAGCAGGGTGGGATCAACGAAGAGATGGGTATCGGCGGCATCGGCCAGGATGAAGGCGATCTGGTCGGGGAACAGCCGCGGGTTCACCGTGTGCATCACGGCCCCCATGGAGGAGACGCCGTAATAGATCTCCAGGTGGCGGTGGTCGTTCCAGGCCAGGGTGGCGATGCGCTCGCCCTGTTGCACGCCGCGGGCGGTGAGGCCATGGGCGAGCTGCGCGGCGCGGGCGGCGATCTCCGGCCAGGTGTGGCTCGCCAGGGAGCCATCCGGCCGGGCGCTGACGATCCGCGCCTGGCGGTGGCAGCGCGCCGCGTGTTCGAGGATGGAGGAGATCAGCAGGGGACGATCCTGCATCAGGCCAAACATGGTGCGACGTTCTCCCTCTCCACGCCTTGGCGCGGCGCTTCCCTACAGCGGTTTGCGTTTCATCCTGAACGCGCAAACCGCTATAGGCCATTGTCTGCCGAGCGGATTCGCGGTCCCGGGTTTTCACGCCCGCCCGCGATCCGCTCCAGCCTGCATCATGTCGTGCGCGCCTGGCCGGCGGCAAGCCGTACCCGGCCGCGGCCCGGCAGGCTCAATCGGGTCTGATATTGGCCTCGCGGATCAGCCGGCCCCACATGGCGCTGTCCTCCTCCAGCGTGCGCCGCAGCACGGCGGCGTCGCCGGTCTGCACCACCACGCCATGCTCGGCCAGGCGGGCGCGCAGCGCGGCATCCTCCGTGGCGGTGCGCAGGGCAGCGCCCAACCGCGCCAGGACGGGCGCCGGGGTGGCGGCAGGGG
>JAEWCI010000506.1 GCA_023390705.1 Pseudomonadota bacterium | reverse complement strand
GGGGCGGACATGGCCGAGCCGGTCATGCTGGAGGTGCGGGAAAGGCGGGGCCCCTTCGGCCGGGTCGTGAAATGGGTGTTCATCGCCTTCCAGGTCGTGACCATCCTGGCGATACTCGGCACCTGTGCCGCCGTGACGCCCTTCCTGGCCGGGGCGGACCCGGAGGTTGCCATGGGTGCCGGCCTGTTCGGGGTAATGGCCTTCGGCACGCTCTGGACCATCTGGCCTGTGGGAACCCTGATACTGGGCCTGCTGGTCCTGTTCACCCGCGGCCGCAAGCGGCTGATCCCGGCGCCGGTGGCTGGCGCTCCTCCGCCGGTCCCTTCGTCACCGGGCACTACCCCGCCGCGGCAGGGCGGCAGCGTGCCGGAAA
This sequence comes from Pseudomonadota bacterium, assembly GCA_023390705.1. Taxonomy (GTDB): domain Bacteria; phylum Pseudomonadota; class Alphaproteobacteria; order Acetobacterales; family Acetobacteraceae; genus JAEWCI01. Next base: position 3,977 of record JAEWCI010000506.1, on the reverse strand, counting down.
CCGGGTCACGGCGGTGAAATGATGGCGCGCCACCCGGGCGGCGCTTGACGCCGGGCGGGGGCAGGGCGACCTTTCCCCGTGATGCGCCGGCCCCGGGGCCGGTGCCCTGTGCGATTTTTCGGGGGAGACGCGGGATGCCGCAGGTGACGCTGACCGTGAACGGCAAGACCCACACGGTGGAAGTCGAAGGGCGCACGCTGCTGGTGGAGCTGCTGCGCGAGAAGCTGCGCCTCACCGGCACGCATGTCGGCTGCGACACCAGCCAGTGCGGCGCCTGTGTGGTGCATGTGAACGGCGACAGCGTGAAAAGCTGCACCATGCTCGCGCTCCAGGCCGATGGCGCGCAGGTCACCACCATCGAGGGGCTGGCCAAGCCGGACGGCACGCTGCACCCGATGCAGGAAGCCTTCCGCGAATACCATGCCCTGCAATGCGGCTTCTGCACCCCGGGCATGGTGATGAGCGCCATCGACTTGGTGCAGAAGAACCCCCAGGGCCTTTCGGAACACGAGATCCGCGAAGGGCTGGAAGGCAATCTCTGCCGCTGTACCGGCTACCACAACATCGTCAAGGCCATCGCCGCCGCGCAGGATGTGATGCACGGCAAGCGTTCGGAGCTTGCGCCCGCCGCGGAGTGACCGCGGCCGGGCGCTTTCCTGCGCAGAACAAGGCCGCAAAGGCCGGAACGGGCATGTTGGGGAGGCGAGTGCATGAACGAGATGGCAGCTTTCGAAGGCATCGGCGCACGGGTGAGGCGCAAGGAGGACCTGCGCTTCCTCTCCGGCCGCGGCCAGTACACCGATGACATCAACCGCCCCGGCCAGACCCATGCGGTGCTGGTGCGCAGCCCGCATGCCCATGCGCTGATCCGTGGCATCGAGACGGCCCGCGCCGCCGCCATGCCCGGTGTCGTGGCCATCTTCACCGGCGCGGACATGGCCGGCATCGGCGGGCTGCCCTGCGGCTGGCAGATCCACAACAAGGACGGCTCGCCCATGGCGGAGCCGAAGCATCCGGTGCTCGCCGAGGGCAAGGTGCGCCATGTCGGCGACCCGGTGGCGGTGGTGATCGCCGAGACCCCGGCCCAGGCCAGGGACGCCGCCGAGGCCGTGGCGGTGCAGTACGAGGTTCTGCCGGCCAGCGTCACCATGGCGCAGGCGCTCTCCCCCGGCGCGGCGCTGGTGCATGACAGCGTGCCCGGCAATCTCTGCTACGACTGGCATATCGGCGACAAGGCGGTGAACGAGGCCGCCTTCGCCGGCGCCAAGCATGTTGTGGAATTCGAGCTGGTGAACAACCGGCTCATTCCCAATGCCATGGAGCCGCGCGCCGCCATCGGCGACTACGACCCGACGACGGGCGACTACACGCTGTTCACCACCAGCCAGAACCCGCATGTCATCCGGCTGCTGATGGGCGCCTTCGTGCTGCAGATCCCGGAACACAAATTGCGCGTGGTGGCACCCGATGTCGGCGGCGGTTTCGGCAGCAAGATCTTCCACTATGCCGAGGAAGCCATCGTCACCTGGGCGGCCGGCAGGCTGGCCCGGCCGGTGAAGTGGACCGCCGACCGCAGCGAAAGCTTCATGAGCGACGCGCATGGCCGCGACCATGTGACCAGGGCGCGGCTGGCGCTGGATGCGAACGGCAAATTCCTGGCGCTGCATGTCAGCACCCTGGCGAATATGGGCGCCTACCTCTCCACCTTCGCGACCAGCGTGCCGACCTATCTCTACGCCACGCTGCTGGCCGGCGTGTACACCACGCCCACGGTCTATGCCGAGGTGAAGGCGGTGTTCACCAACACCGTGCCGGTGGATGCCTATCGCGGCGCCGGCCGGCCCGAAGCCACCTTCCTGCTGGAAAGGCTGGTGGACATCGCGGCGGCCGAAACCGGCATCGACAGGGTGGAGCTTCGCCGGCGCAACATGATTCCGCCGGATGCCTTCCCCTACCAGACACCGGTGGCCCTGCAGTATGACAGCGGCGACTACCAGGCGACGCTCGACCAGGCGCTCAAGGCTGCCGACTGGGCCGGCTTCGAGGCGCGGCGCGCCGAGGCGGCGAAGCGCGGCAGGCTGCGCGGTATCGGCATCTCCACCTACATTGAAGCCTGCGGCATCGCGCCTTCCGCCGTGGCGGGTGCGCTCGGCGCCCGCGCCGGGCTGTATGAAGTGGGCACCATCCGGGTGCATCCCACCGGCAGCGTCACCGTGCTGACCGGTACCCACAGCCATGGCCAGGGGCACGAGACGACGCTGGCGCAATTGGTGACGGACCGGCTCGGCGTGCCGCTGGCGCAGGTGGACATCGTCCATGGCGACACGGCGAGGATTCCCTTCGGCATGGGCACCTACGGCTCGCGCTCCCTGGCGGTGGGCGGTTCGGCCATGGCCAAGGCGATGGACAAGATCGTCGCCAAGGCCCGCCGCATCGCCGCCCATCTGATGGAAGCGGATGTCGCGGATGTGGAGTTCGACCCCAGAGGATCAGGAGGGGGCACCTTCCGCGTCGCCGGCACCGACAAGACCAAATCCTGGGCCGAGGTCGCGCTGACCGCCTATGTGCCGCACAACTACCCGATCGAGGAATTGGAGCCGGGCCTCGACGAAACCGCCTTCTACGATCCAAAGAACTTCACCTATCCCGGCGGCTGCCATGTCTGCGAGGTGGAGATCGACCCGGAGACGGGCAGCACCACCGTGGTGAATTTCACCGCCGTGGACGATGTGGGCCGCGTCATCAATCCGATGATCGTGGAAGGCCAGGTGCAGGGCGGCGTTGCCCAGGGAATCGGCCAGGCGCTGTTGGAAGGCTGCGTCTATGACGCCTCCGGGCAACTGCTCTCGGGCAGCATGATGGACTACACCATGCCGCGGGCGGACGACCTGCCGCCGGTCAGCGTGGCCACGCATACCACGCTCTGCACCCACAACCCGCTCGGTGTGAAGGGCTGCGGCGAGGTTGGTGCCATTGGCTCCCCGCCCGCGGTCATCAATGCGGTGGTGGACGCGCTGAAGCAGTATGGCGTGCGCCATGTCGAGATGCCGGCGACGCCCGCCAGGATCTGGAGCATCATCAACGGCAAGCGGGCCGCCTGAGGCGGCCGGGCAGGGGATACCAAGCCATGTATGATTTCGCCTACCACAAGCCCGGCAGCATCGCCGATGCGGTGAAGATCCTCTCGGCCGATCCCGACGCGCGGCCCATCTCCGGCGGACAGACCCTGCTGCCGGCGCTGAAGCACCGGCTGAACAAGCCCAGCGCCGTCGTGGATCTCTCCGCGATCGCCGAGTTGCGCGGCGTGAAGCGCGAAGGCGACAGGCTCGTCATCGGCGCGATGACCAGGCATGCCGAAGTGGCGAACAATGCCGAGGTGAAAGCCGCCATCCCGTCGCTGGCGGAGCTTGCCGGCGGCATTGGTGATCCCGCCGTGCGCAACCGAGGGACCATCGGCGGCAGCATCGCCAACAACGACCCGGCGGCGGACTACCCGGCTGCGGTGGTGGCACTGAACGCCACAATCGTCACCAGCAAGCGGCGCATCGCCGCGGATGACTTCTTCCAGGGCATGTTCACCACGGCGCTGGAGCCGGACGAACTGCTGGTGGCAGTGGAATTCCCCATCCCGGAGAAGGCCGGCTACGCCAAGATGCGCAACCCGGCCAGCCGCTACGTCATGGCCGGCGCCTTCGTGGCGAGGACCGGCGGGCAGGTGCGCGTCGCCATCAACGGGGCCGGCCCCTGCGTCTTCCGCCAGCCCGAGATGGAAGCCGCGCTCGCAGCCAACTGGTCGGCGGATGCCGTGGCGGGCGTGAAGCAGGATCCGGATGGGCTGAACAGCGACATCCATGGCAGCGCCGAATACCGCGCGCATCTGGTCACGGTGATGGCCAGGCGCGCGGTTGCCGCTGCCGGCTGAGGCGGGGAGGGGGCGGCAGGGGCCCCCCCGATGGGGAAGGGCACCGCCACCGGCA
>JAEWCI010000169.1 GCA_023390705.1 Pseudomonadota bacterium | reverse complement strand
GAACAGGACTGGCTGCGCAAAACCGAAGACCACAAGGAAGGCATCAAGGCCACCGCCGAACGCCGAAAAGCCAACTTCGTGGGGCGGTAGCACAGGGGCCGCATCACAGGCGGCTGCGTACCTCATCCGCTTGCGAGGCGGCAGGGCGCCCCGGCACAACGCAATCCCCGTGCCGGGGGCCCACTCGCGCAGCGATGCAGCAGTGGAGAGCAAGAGATGTCCGTCAGCTTCCGCTTCGATCCTGCCAAGCTGCCGCCCGAGGCGGAGACGCTGCGGCGCGAGGTGCGCGAATTCCGGCGCGATGAAATCGCCGCAGGGACCTACGACCCGAACGACCCAAATCGCGAATCCTCCTTCTCGCAGGAATTCAGCCGCAAGATGGCCGCGCGCGGCTGGATCGGCATGACCTGGCCGAAGGAGGTGGGCGGCGGCGGCCGCAGCCACCTCGAACGCTATGTCATGATCGAGGAGGTGCTGGCGCATCGCGCACCGGTGCGCTTCCACTGGACCGCCGACCGGCAGAGCGGCCCGGTCATCCTGCGCTACGGCACCGAGGAACTGAAGCGCGAGATGATTCCGAAGATCATCCGTGCCGAAGCCAGCTTCTGCATCGGCCTGTCCGAGCCGAATTCCGGCTCGGACGTCTTCGCCGCCTCGACCCGGGCGACGAAGACGGAGGGCGGCTGGCTGATCAACGGCCGCAAGATCTGGACCTCCGGCGCCCATCGCGCGATGTACATGATCGGGCTGTTCCGCACCTCGCCCGCCACGAAGGAGAACCGCCGCCACGGCCTGACCCAGTTCGTGGTGGACATGAAGACGCCGGGCATCACCGTGCGGCCGATCCAGAACATGGCCGGCAAGCGCGACTTCAACGAGGTCTTCTTCGACGATGTGTTCGTGCCCGACAAGAACCTGGTCGGGCAGAAGGACATGGCCTGGACCCAGGCCACCGCCGAACTGGCCTATGAGCGCAGCGGGCCCGACCGCTTCCTCGAAACCCTGCCGGTGCTCACCGCCCTTGTGGGCACCGCCGGCGACAGCTTGGGCGAGCGGCTGGCCGAAGGCATCGGGCGGGAAATTGCCCATCTCAAGACCCTGCGGCGGATGTCGCTTTCCGTCGCCGGCATGCTGCAGGCCGGCAAGACCCCGGCGGTCGAGGCCGCCCTGGTCAAGGACCTCGGTACCAATTGGGAGCAGGCGCTGCCCGGCAAGGCCAGGCTGCTGATGCCGGCGCATGGTGCCGCTCCGCAGGTGGACCGCGCGAGATACGAAGCAGTGATGCGCTACTACACACTCATCGCGCCGAAGCTTACCATCCAGGGCGGCACGCGCGAGGTGCTGCGCGGCATCATCGCCCGCGGCCTCGGCCTGCGTTGAACAAGAACGAGGAAACGCCATCCATGCCCGACCTGGACGCGCTGCTCGCGCCGAAAAGCATCGCCATCATCGGCGCCGCCCCGGACCCCAAGATCATCCGCGGCAAGATCCAGCACATCCTGCATGCGCGCGGCTTTCCCGGTCCGATCTACCCGATCAGCCGCAGCCATGCCGAGGTGCAGGGCATGCGGGCCTATCCCAGCATTGCCGCGGTGCCGGAAAAGGTGGACCTGGCGATCATCGTCATCCCCGCCGCCGCAGTGCCGCAGGCGCTGGAGGAATGCGGCCAGGCCGGCGTGAAGGCCGCCTACATCATCAGCTCCGGCTTCGAGGAGGAGGTGGGCGAAACCGGCGCGGCGCTGCAGGCAAGGATGCGCGAGACCATCGCGCGCTACGACCTGGCGGTGTGCGGCCCGAACGCCGAGGGCTATTTCAACGTCCCGGCCAATGTCGTTGCCACCTTCAGCCCGGCGGTGGAGGATTTCTCCGTCTCCATGGCGCCCGACACCGACAAGGGCAGGCGGATTTCCGTGGTGGCGCAGAGCGGCGGCCTTGGCTTCTCCTACTTCCACCGCGGCCGGCCGATGCAGTTGCGGATCAACCATGTGATCAGCACCGGCAACGAAGGCGCGCTCAGTGCCTTCGACTTCGCCGAACACCTGATCGAACGCGATCAGGCCGATATCCTGCTGATGTATCTGGAGAGCCTGAGGAAGCCCGAGACGGTGCGCCGCGTCGCCGCCAGGGCGGCCGATCTCGGCAAGCCGCTGATCGTGGCGAAGGTCGGCCGGACCGATGCGGGAAGGCGCGCCGCCGCCTCCCACACCGCCTCGCTGGCCGGCTCCGACAGCACGCATGATGCGCTGTTCCGGCGCTATGGCATCATCCGTGCCGACGACATGGACAGCCAGCTCGACATCGCGGCGGCCTTCGCGCATTGCTCGCTGCCGCGCGGCGCAAGGGTGGCGGTGATGACCGGCTCCGGTGGCGCGGCGGTGTGGATGTCCGACATGCTGGTCTCGCATGGGCTGGAGATGCCGCTGCTGGATGCCGAGACGAGGGCCGAGATCGAGGCGCTGCTGCCGAGCTACGGTTCGGCGGCCAACCCGGTGGACCTCACGGCCGGCACGATCCGCACTGTCGGCTATGCCCGCATCGTGCAGATCCTGCAGCGTTCGCCGGTGGTGGATGCGGTGGTCATCGTCGGTTCGCTGGCCAGCACCGGCCGCATCAAGGACGACCGCGAGTTGCTGGCGGAGTGCGCCGCGCATCCCACCAAGCCGGTCCTGTTCTGCACCTATACCAGGGCGGCACAGGACGCGATGGACATGATGGCGCAGATCGGTGTCCCGGCCTACAGCAGCATGCCGAGCTGCGCCCGCGCCCTGCGCGCGCTGGTGGACTACCGGGAATTCCAGGATCGCTGGAAGAACCGCGCGCCGGACGCCCCGCCAAAGCCCAGGCCGGCGGTGCGCGAGGCGTTGCACCGGGCCGGCACCATGCTATGCGAATACGAGGCCAAGGCGCTGCTGGAATCCTATGGCGTGCCGCGGCCACCGGAAGCGCTGGCCACGAACCCGGACGACGCGGCCGCTGCGGCGGCACGGATCGGCTATCCGGTGGCGCTGAAGATCCAGTCGCCCGACATCCCGCACAAGACCGAGATGGGCGGCGTGGTGCTCAACCTCGCTGCCGAAGGCGCGGTGCGGGAAGCCTGTGCCGAGATCCTGCAGCGTGCCGCCAAGGCCCATCCCAGTGCAGCGATTCACGGCGTGCTGGTGCAGAAGATGGCGCCGAAGGGGCAGGAGATCATCCTCGGCATCAACCGCGATCCGGATTTCGGCCCGCAACTCATGGTCGGGCTCGGCGGCATCCATGTCGAGGTGCTGCGTGATGTCGCCTTCTCCCCGGTGCCGTTGAACGAGGAGGAGGCACACCGGCTGCTTGCCAGCCTGAAGGGTGCGAAGCTGCTGGAGGGTGTGCGCGGCGCGCCACCTTCGGATGTCACGGCGCTGGCGAAGCTGATGGTCGCGCTGGGCCGCTTCGCCGCGGATCTCGCCGACGAGGTCGAGGAGGTTGACCTCAACCCCGTACTGGTGCATCCGGCCGGCGCAGGTCTGACGGTAGTGGACGCGCTGATCGTGCGCCGGCGGCCATGAACCCGATGATGGCGGAACAGGGCTGTGTCGCGGGTGCGGCATCCGGCATTGCCCGCCGGCATCCGCATGCCCCTGGTCGTGAACAGCACCCGCAATCACCGGCGTCCCGAAGACGCCTGGCCAGCCCGGTAGGAGGAAGCCCGCATCATGGATAATGGCGCCAACATCGTCGTCGAGACGACCCTGCGGGTGATGCAGGACCTCTGCACCCCGGCCGCGATCAATGAAGCCGAGGCAGGCCGGTGGCCGGCCCAGCTGTGGGACACGCTGGAGGAATCCGGCCTGTCCCTGGCCTGGGTACCGGACACGCTCGGCGGCGCCGGCGCGGAGCTCGCCGATGGCTTCGGCGTGCTGCGCGTCGCCGGCATGTTCGCGGCCCCGGTGCCGCTGGCGGAAACCCTGCTTGCGGGCCTGCTGCTGAGCCGGGCGGAGATCGCCTCTCCCCCCGGGCCGATGAGCCTGGCACCGGTGCATGGCGCGGACATGGTCACGCTGGACGCGAATGGCCGGTTGCGGGGCCGGGCGCGCGACATTCCCTTCGCCCGCGCGGTGCAACATCTGGCGGTGCTGGCGCGGCGTGGCGAATCCTGGTGCGTCGCGCTGGTGGCCACGGCGGATTGCCGCATCACCCCCGGCACCAGCCTGGCCGGGGAACCACGCGACCTGGTTGAGTTCGATGGCGCCATGCCGCAGCAGGCCGCGCCGGCGGCCGGGCTCGACCCCCAGGGCTTGGCGGCGCTGGGCGCCGCGGTGCGCGCCATGCAGATGGCCGGCGCGCTGGAGCGTATCCTGAACCAGTCGCTGCAACATGCGCAGGAAAGGGTGCAGTTCGGCCGACCCATCAGCAATTTCCAGGTCATCCAGCACAACCTGGCGCAACTGGCGGCCGAAGCGGCGGCGGCCAGTGCCGCGGCGGATGCGGCGGCGGAAGCCCTCGCCCCCGGCACGGCACTGGATGAGAAGACGCTGGTCGAGATCGCGGTCGCCAAGCTCCGGGTGGGTGAGGCCGCCACACTGGGCTCCGCCTTCGCGCATCAGGTGCATGGCGCAATGGGCTTCACCTACGAGCATTCGCTGCATCACTGCACCCGGCGGCTGTGGTCCTGGCGGGAGGAATTCGGCAACGAAGCCCATTGGGCGGTCCTGCTCGGTGGCATCGCCGCGCGGCACGGCGCCGATGGCCTATGGCCCTTCGTGACCGGCACGACACAGGCTGCCGCCGCGACCTGACGGGCGCGGCAGCGGCACCGCCTGTGAGCCGGAAGTGCTCGCCATGAGTCAGGGCTCCCGGCCGGCATCCCGGCCGAGGGTGGTTGCCGCCAGCGCAACATTCTCGGGGTATTGACCCTGCCGGCCGGCAGCCCGGCGGGCCGGCGACCTGCAAACGCCAGCAATTCATTGGCGCACCACGATATTCGTGGCGCCCCTGAAATTGTCGAACTCCCCATCCCGCTCGTGCATGCTGTCGGCCAGGGGCTGACGGTGCTGGGTGCGCCTGTCCTCCATCCCGCAGGGAAGACCGACCAACCAGGACCGTAGAAGCAAGGTGACAGCCCCCATCCGGGCCGGGTCGCCGCCCACTGGGCGACGGGCAAACCGGATGCCGCAAGGAAAGAACAGGGAGATGTCACATGCTGTCTGTCGCCCGCAGGACGGGAGCGATCACGGCAATTCTCGGGTCGCTGCTCGCCGGCACCACGGCCATGGCGGAACAGCGCGGCGGCACGCTGCGCGTCTATCATCGCGACAATCCGGCAAGCGCCTCAGTGCATGAGGAAGTGTCGATCTCGACGATCATGCCCTTCATGCCGGTGTTCAACAACCTGTTCGTCTTCAACCAGCAGGGCGAACGCAACGACCCCAATGACCTGACGGCGGAACTGGCGACGGAATGGCGCTGGAGCGAGGACCACACCCGGCTCACACTGCAACTGCGCCGGGGCGTCACCTGGCACGACGGCAAGCCCTTCACCAGCGCCGACGTGAAATGCACCTGGGACACGCTCATCGGCCAGCGCAACGCCGGGTGGCGCAAGAATCCGCGCCGGCTGTGGTATTCCAACCTGAAGGAAGTCAGCACCAACGGCGATTTCGAGGTCAGCTTCCAGCTCGGCCGGCCGCAGCCCTCCTTCATGGCCTTCCTCGCCAGCGGCTTCTCGCCCGTCTATCCCTGCCATGTGGATGCGCGGACGATGCGGCAGAAGCCGATCGGCACCGGGCCGTTCCGGGTGGTCGACTTCAAGCCGAACAACAGCATCGAGCTTGAACGCAACCCGAATTACTGGCGCCCGAACCGGCCGCTGCTGGACGGCATCACCTTCCGCATCGTCCGCAGCCGCTCGACTCGTGTACTCGCCTTCACGGCGGGTGAATTCGATCTCACCTTCTCCGGCGACATCACCGCACCGCTGCTGCGGGACGTAAAGGCGCAGGCGCCGAACGCCATCTGCGACTTCAACTTCTCCAATGTCACGACCCAGGTGCTGATGAACCGTCAGGCCGAACCCTTCAGCAACCCGCAGATCCGTCGTGCGGTCGGGCTGGCGCTGGACCGGGAAGCCTTCATCAGCATCCTCAGCGAGGGCCGCTTCGCCCAGGGCGGCGCCATGCTCGCCCCGCCAGCCGGGATCTGGGGCCTTTCCGGCGAGGATCTGGCCGAGGCCGGGGTGGAAGCCTATGCCGGCACGCTGGAGCAGCGGCGCGAGGAGGCCCGCCGCATCATGCGGCAAGCCGGCTACAGCGCGGAGAACCCGCTGCGCATCAAGGTCGCCACGCGCGACATCCCGACCTACCGCGACCCGGCGGTGATCCTGATCGACCATCTGAAGTCCATCTTCATCGAAGCGGAGCTGCAGACGCTGGACACCGGGGTCTGGTACACCCATCTGGGCCGCAACGACTGGACGCTGGCCCTGAACCAGAACGGCGCGGCGATCGACGACCCGGACGTGATCTTCTACGAGAACTATCTCTGCGGCAGCGAACGCAACTATCCGCGCTACTGCAACCGCGAACTCCAAACCCGCTTCGACGAGCAGTCCTCGACGATCGACCCGCAGGCCCGGCGCCGGATCGTCCAGGAAATCGATGCCCAGTTGCAGCGCGAGTACGCCCGGCCGATCATCTATCAATCGGCCGGCGCGACCTGCCGCCACGCGAATGTCCATGGCATCCGGCTGGCCGCGAACAGCATCTACAATCATTGGCGCCTTGAGGACGCCTGGCTGTCCTCCCGCTAGAGCGCGCCCGCCCGGGGTGGAACAGCCGAGGGCGTGAATCGCTGTCCTGAAAGCTGCTGGCCCCGTATCGCGCGGACCGAAGCATCGGCGATACGGGGCTGAGACCGGGCGGGCACCGGCGCAAGCCGTGCTTCCCCTGCCCCGGCATGCCGCGACAGCCAATTCCCGGCCCGGATCAGCGGTGGAAGGGCTTCACCACGCTCCCTGGCTCGTGCATCCTGGCTTTCAGGGCTGAAGGTTGTGGATGCAGCGGCCGTCTTTCATGGGCGCAAGGCTGACAAACCGGAACCAGGAAAGCTGCGGTCCCTGTCCAGGCCGGGCTGCCGCCATGCGGGCGGCAGGCAATCTGGGCAGCGCAGGCAAGGAACAAGAAAGGAGACGCCAAAATCATGTTATCTGTCTTCAGGAGAACGGCGGCGTTTGCGGCACTACTGGGGTCGCTGTTCGCAACCGGCGGCGCCATGGCGGAACAGCGCGGCGGCACGCTGCGCGTCTATCACGGCAGCAATCCGGCGAGCGCCTCGGTGCATGAGGAAGCCTCGATCGCTACGATCATGCCGTTCATGCCGGTGTTCAACAACCTGTTCGTGTACAACCAGCAGGGCCAACGGAACGACACCAACGACCTGACGGCGGAACTGGCGACGGAATGGCGCTGGAGCGAGGACCATACCCGCCTCACCCTGCAACTGCGCCGGGGCGTCACCTGGCACGACGGCAAGCCCTTCACCAGCGCCGACGTGAAATGCACCTGGGACACGCTGATCGGCCAGCGCAACGCCGGCTGGCGCAAGAATCCGCGCCGGCTGTGGTATTCCAACCTCAAGGAAGTCAGCACCAACGGCGATTTCGAGGTCAGCTTCCAGCTCGGCCGGCCGCAGCCCTCCTTCATGGCCTTCCTCGCCAGCGGCTTCTCGCCTGTCTATCCCTGCCATGTGGATGCCCGGACGATGCGGCAGAAGCCGATCGGCACCGGCCCCTTCCGGGTGGTGGAGTTCAGGGCGAACCAGAGCATCGAGCTGGCGCGCAACCCGAATTACTGGCGCCCGAACCGGCCGCTGCTGGACGGCATCAGCTTCCGCATCATCCGCAGCCGTTCCACCCGGCATCTCGGCTTCATCTCCGGTGACTTCGACATGACCTTCACCGGCGACATCACCGCGCCGCTGCTGCGGGACGTGCAGAGCCAAGCGCCGAACGCCATCTGCGACATGAATTTCACCAATGTCACCAGCCAGATCCTGATGAACCGCGAGGTGGCGCCCTTCGACAATCCGCAGATCCGCCGGGCCGTCGCGCTTTCGGTGGACCGTGACGCCTTCATCCGCATCCTGGGGGAAGGCCATTTCGTAACCGGGGGTGCCCTGCTTGCCCCGCCCGCCGGCGTCTGGGGTGTCTCCGGCGAGCAGCTCGCCGAGGCAGGTGTTGAAACCTACCAGGGCACGGTGGAAGAGCGGCGGGAGACGGCCAGGCGCCTGATGCGCGAAGCCGGCTACAGCGCGGAGAATCCGCTGCGTCTCAAGGTCATCACCCGCGACAGCCCGAGCTACCGCGACCCGGCCGTCATCCTGATCGACCACCTCAAGACCATCTTCATCGAGGCGGAACTGCAAACGCTGGAAACCTCGCAGTGGTACAATACTCTTGTGCGCAATACCTGGACCATCGCCCAGAACCAGTCCGGCACGGCGATCGACGACCCGGACGTGATCTTCTACGAGAACTACCTCTGCGGCAGCGACCGTAACTACCCGCGCTACTGCAACCAGGACCTGCAGCGCCGCTTCGACGAGCAATCGGCGACCATTGACCAGGAGGCCCGGCGGCGCATGGTGCAGGAGATCGACATCCAGCTCCAGCGGGACTTCGCGCGGCCGGTCATCTTCCAGTCGGCCAGCGGCACCTGCCGGCATCCCCATGTCCGTGGCATCACCATGGCTGCGAACAGCCAGTACAACCACTGGCGCATGGAGGATGCCTGGCTGGCGCCCCGCTAGAGCGGTTTCCGTTCGCGTGCGCTCACGTCAACCACTCTAGCTCGTTGTTTTGTCGCATTTTCCGAGTCGCCGGGTGATCCCACCCGGCTTGAAAATGCTCTAGCAGGCCAGGGCATCCGCCATGGGCATGGCCTCTTGGCGGATGCGCCGGGCCAGGCGGATCGGGGGAATCGACCTGCATCCCAAGCTGGTGCATGCTCCCCGCCGGGGGTGGTGGATGCGCCCGCCCTCTTCGGGGCCTGATTCTGGCGGTGCCGGAACTGCGGGGTGATGCCGGGGGCTCTGTCCGGGCAGGCCGCCATCCGAGCGGGTGGCGGCGGGCCGGGGCACTGGAAGCAAGAACAACGGGAGAGACGTTCCATGAGATCATTCATCCGGAGGGCAGTCGCCGCTACGGCTGTCCTCGGGTCACTTTTCGCAACCGGCGCCGCCATGGCGGAGCAGCGCGGTGGCGTGTTGCGCGCCTATCACCGCGAGAACCCGGCGAGCGCTTCGGTGCATGAGGAAGCCTCGATCGCGACGGCCATGCCCTTCATGGGGGTGTTCAACAACCTCTTCGTCTACAACCAGCAGGCCGAACGCAACGACCCCAACGACCTGACGGCGGAACTGGCGACGGAATGGCGCTGGAATGAGGACCACACCCGCCTCACCCTGCAACTGCGCCAGGGCGTCACCTGGCATGACGGCAAGCCCTTCACCAGCGCCGACGTGAAATGCACCTGGGACACGCTCACCGGCCGCCGCAACGCCGGCTGGCGCAAGAACCCGCGGCGGGATTGGTATTTCAACCTGAAGGAAGTCAGCACCAACGGCGACTTCGAGGTCAGCTTCCAGTTGGAGCGGCCGCAGCCTTCCTTCATCGCCTTCCTCGCCAGCGGGCTTTCCCCGGTCTATCCCTGCCATGTGGATGCCCGGACGATGCGGCAGAAGCCGATCGGCACCGGCCCCTTCCGGGTGGTGGAGTTCCGGCCGAACCAGAGCATCGAGCTGGTGCGCAACCCGACTTACTGGCGCCCGAACCGGCCTTTCTTGGACGGCATCACCTTCCGCATCATCCGCAGCCGCTCCACCCGCGTCCTGGCCTTTACCGCGGGTGAGTTCGACATGACCTTCTCCACCGACATCACCGCGCCGCTCATGCGGGACCTGAGCCAGCAGGTGCCGAACGTCGTCTGCGACTTCAACTTCTCCAACGTGACGAACCAGATCCTGATCAATCGTCAGATTGCGCCTTTCGACAACCCGAATGTGCGCCGCGCGGTCGCCCTTTCGGTCGACCACAAGGCCTATGTCGATATCCTCAGCGAAGGCCGCTACGGCCTGGGCGGTGCCATGCTCATGCCGCCGGCCGGCGTCTGGGGCGTGACGGTGGACCAACTGGCCGAGGCCGGTGTCGAACACTATGTCGGAACGGTGGAGGAGCGGCGCGAGCGCGCACGGCAACTGATGCGTGAAGCCGGCTACAATGAACAGAACCCGCTGCGAATCAAGGTCGCCACCCGTGACATCCCGAGCTACCGCGATCCCGCGGTGATCATGATCGACCACCTCAAGCACATCTTCATCGAGGCGGAGCTGCAGACCTTCGACACCGCCCTCTGGTACACCCAGTTCGCCCGCAACCAGTGGACGCTGGCGATGAACCAGAACGGCTCGGCTATCGACGACCCGGACGTGATCTTCTATGAAAACTACCGCTGCGGCGGTGACCGCAACTACGGGCATTACTGCAACCGCGAACTCGATGCGCGCGTCGATGCCCAGTCTGCCACGCTCGACCAGGAGGCAAGGCGCCGCATGGTGCAGGAGATCGATATCCAGTTGCAGCGGGATATCGCCCGGGTGATCCTGTATCAATCAGGCGGCGCGACCTGCCACTACCCGCATGTCCGTGGCATGCGCTATGCCGCCAACAGCATCTACAACCACTGGCGCATGGAAGACGTCTGGTTGGCGCCGCGGTGAAGCAAGCCCCGTTCGGGTGACTTCACCTGCACGGCACAAGCCGCCTGGCTCGGCAATGGCGGCGGCGCGGCACACTGCGCCGCCGCGGGCGCCTGACGGGCACTCCCGGCAGGCTCCGCCCCTTCTCCACGGGGCGCCGGTTGCTTGATTTCCAAACCTGCCCCGGTGGCCTTCACCGCCCCGTCATACCGGCGCGCCTTTGTGTTGACACACAAAGGCGCCCTCAGTCGCCGGCGCCGCCTTCGGCGGCTT
>JAEWCI010000150.1 GCA_023390705.1 Pseudomonadota bacterium | reverse complement strand
GGGCCGGCGACCTGGGCCAGGGGGGACGGGCGGCGAGGAAAATCCTGAAGATCAGGAAAGACAGGCTGGCCAGCGCCCCTGGCGCGGGGCAGGGTGACGCAGGTCGGGCTTGCGCAGGCGGCACGGCTGGTTTAGCGCACCCCGACGATTTCCGAGATTAGGGAGCCCATGGCCATTTCCGCGCCGCAGCAGGACACCCACAGCCATCGCCGGGCTACGCTGGACGCCGACGCGGTGCGGGAGGCGTATCGCCGCTGGGCCGGGGTGTATGACTCCGTGTTCGGCGCCATCTCCTCGCCGGCGCGGCAGCGCGCGGTTGCCGCGGTGAATGCCCTGCCCGGCACCAGGGTGCTGGAAGTGGGCGTCGGCACCGGTCTCGCCCTGCCGCTCTACCGGCGGGACAAGCAGGTGGTGGGTATCGACCTTTCGGCCGAGATGCTGGCCCATGCCCGGACCCGGGTGGCGGCGGAGTCGCTTGGCAATGTTTCCGCCCTGCTGGAGATGGACGCCGAGGACATGACCTTCGGCGATGCCAGCTTCGACATTGCGGTGGCCATGTTCACCGCCACCGTGGTGCCGGATGCGCGGCGGCTGCTGGCGGAGATGCGGCGGGTGGTGAAGCCAGGGGGCGAGCTGCTCTTCGTCAACCATTTCCGCGCGGAACGCGGGCTGCGCTGGTGGGTGGAGCGCAGCATGGCGCCCCTGGCCCGGCTGCTCGGCTGGCATCCGGACTTCGCCCTGACCGATCTGCTTGAGAGTCCGAAGCTGGCGGCCGAGATCACGGAATGCCCGCCCTTCGGCCTGTTCACCCTGGTCCGGGTGCCGAACCGCCAATAGCCTGAAGGCCCCGCCGCGCCTGCGGCGTGCTTCGGTTCGATGTTGCCGGCGCAGGCCCGTTGCTGCCCGCGGGCACCGGCTCTTTGGTGCAGGATCTGGCGAGAGTCGGGCAGGGCGCCAAGGTCGCGCCCGCCATGTCCGATCGGTGCTGTAGGGCATGGCCATGGGGATACGAAGGGCTTTGCCGTGCAGCCGAATGCGCTGCGGAATTCCGCCGCCCGGCTTGTGGGGTTTGGCAGCCACGACTATGGTCCGGCGGCGGCGCGGCTTCGGGGAACCGGGGCGGATGCGGCGTGCCGGGCGGCCAGGCGGGCCGGCGGCCATGTCATGGACCATGCGGCGCAGGCCGCAGGCGGACGGAATTCGGGATGCGACCTGTGATCGGGCGGTGGTTCGGAAAGGCATCGGGGCTGGCGCTGGCCGCCCTGCTTGGAGTGATGGGCCTGGTGGGCCCGGCGCTGGCGCAGGCCAATCAGCAATCCGGCGGGATCGCCGGCGAGACGCATTCCTCGCTAGGCTCGCCGATTCCCTGGGGGGTCGGGCTGCAGCCTTCCGGCGGCGCGGTGAAGGACGCGATCCACGACTTCAACACCCTGGTGCTGTGGATCATCATCGGCATTTCCGTCTTCGTGCTGGTGCTGCTGGCCTATGTGGTCTGGCGCTTCCGCGCCGCGGCCAACCCG
Source organism: Pseudomonadota bacterium (assembly GCA_023390705.1). GTDB lineage: Bacteria > Pseudomonadota > Alphaproteobacteria > Acetobacterales > Acetobacteraceae > JAEWCI01. The sequence goes on along the minus strand of JAEWCI010000150.1, from coordinate 1,934 downwards.
GTGCCGTCGAAGACCAGCCACCACACCCTGCTGGAAGTCGCCTGGACGGTGGTGCCGGTGCTGATCCTGGTGGTCATCGCCATTCCCTCCTTCCGGCTGATCTACTTCGAGGACCGGGCGCGCGAGGCGGACCTGACGATCAACGTCCAGGGCCGCCAGTGGTACTGGCACTACGAATACCCGGACCACGGCAATTTCGCCTTCGACAGCCGTCCCATCCCGGAGGAGGAGCTGAACGGCCGGCCGCGCAACCTGGCGGTGGATGAGCCGCTGGTGGTGCCGGTGGGCGCCAATGTCCGTGTCATCACCACCGGGCAGGACGTGATCCACAGCTTCTTCGTGCCGTCGCTGGGCGTGCAGAAATACACCATCCCCGGCCGGGCGCTGGAGACCTGGTTCCGCGCCGACCGGGCCGGCACCTTCTACGGCCAGTGCAACCAGATCTGCGGCACCAATCACTGGTTCATGCCGATCGAGGTGCGGGCGGTGCCGCAGGCCGAATTCCAGGCCTGGGTCGCGCAGGCCCGGCAGAAATACGCCCAGGACCAGAGCCAGGGCCAGCGGCCGGTCGCAGCTGCGACGGCCGAGGCGCTGCGGCTTGCGGAGGCCCGCCGGTAATCCGGCGGATCTTCTGAGACAACTGAACCTAGCGGGACGGACCCATGGCGACCGCGTCTGACACGCATCACGACCACCACGATCACCACGACCATACCCCGGGCTTCGTGGCGCGGTGGCTCTTCTCCACCAACCACAAGGATATCGGCACCCTCTACCTGATCTTCTCGGTCATCGCGGCCGTCTTCGGCGTCAGCATCTCGGTGCTGATGCGGATGGAGCTGCAGAGCCCGGGGATGCAGTTCTTCGCCGATGGCCAGGCATGGAACGCGATGGTCAGCGCGCACGGCCTGATCATGGTGTTCTTCGTGGTCATGCCGGCGCTGATCGGCGGGTTTGGCAACTGGTTCGTCCCGCTGATGATCGGCGCGCCGGACATGGCCTTCCCGCGCATGAACAACATCAGCTTCTGGCTGCTGGTGCCGGCCTTCCTGATGGCTGCCGCCAGCCTTTTCGTCGGCCAGGGGCCGGGCGCGGGCTGGACCATCTACACCCCGCTGTCCGACCAGAACTACCATCCCGGCCCGTCGATGGACCTGGCGCTGTTCGCGCTGCACCTGGCCGGTGCGTCCTCCATCATGGGTGCGGTGAATTTCATCACCACCATCTTCAACATGCGCGCCCCCGGCATGACGCTGCACAAGATGCCGCTCTTCGTGTGGTCCATGCTGGTCACCGCCTTCCTGCTGCTGGTGGCGGTGCCGGTGCTGGCCGGCGCGATCACCATGCTGATCACGGACCGCAATTTCGGTACCGCCTTCTTCAATCCGCAGGGCGGTGGCGACCCGGTGCTGTTCCAGCACCTGTTCTGGTTCTTCGGCCACCCCGAAGTCTACATCATGATCCTGCCGGGCTTCGGCATCATCAGCCATGTGGTCTCGCCCTTCAGCCGCAAGCCGGTCTTCGGCTATCTCGGCATGGCCTATGCGATGGTGGCCATCGGCTTTGTCGGCTTCATCGTGTGGGCGCACCACATGTTCACCTCGGGCATCGACGTGGACACCCGCGCCTACTTCATGGCCGCGACGATGGTCATCGCGGTGCCGACCGGCATCAAGATCTTCAGCTGGATCGCCACCATGTGGGGCGGGTCGATCACCTTCCGCACACCGATGCTGTGGGCGATCGGCTTCATCTTCCTGTTCACCGTCGGTGGCGTCACCGGTGTGGTGCTGGCCAACGCCGGTGCGGATCGCGCGCTGCACGACACCTACTACGTGGTGGCCCACTTCCACTACGTGCTGTCGCTCGGCGCCGTGTTTGCGATCTTTGCGGGCTGGTACTTCTGGTTCCCGAAGATGTCGGGCTACATGTAC
>JAEWCI010000054.1 GCA_023390705.1 Pseudomonadota bacterium | reverse complement strand
GCCCAGAGCGGGCCCTGCGGGTGCCAGAGGAAGATGTCGGAATCCGTCAGCAGCCTGTCCGCCCAGCCGCAGACATGCCAGCCGGCATCCGGGCAGCGGGCGCGGATGAGTTCCGCCGCCGGCCCATCCGCCACTAGCCGGGCCAGGGCGAACACCGCGCCATGCGGCGAGACGGCGGCGCGGCCGAAGGCCAGGTAATTGCCACCGATCACCAGCGCCAGGGCCAGGGCGAGCGGCATCGCCACGCGCAGCACCGGCTGCACCCGCCGCGCCAGCAGCGCCGTCAGGGCCAGCAGCGCCGCGGCCGGGATCAGGTGCGAGAGATGCGAGGCGATGGCGATCACCGCCAGGGCCGTCACATGGAGGCGTTCGGCGCGCCCCAGCCCTGGCCAGCCGAAGCCCAGCAGGAACAGCGCCAGAACCGTGACCGGTGCCAGGAAATCCGGCATCAGCAGGCTGGCCACCCAGGGCAGCGCCGTGCCGGCGGCCAGTCCGGCCAGCAGCAGCAGGTGGCGGCCCGCCCGTGCCTCCCCGGCCACCACGCGCTGCACCAGCCAGAGCAGGTGGGAAAGGATCAGCGCCTGGGCCAGCGCCGGCCCCCACAGCGTCACCCCCCAATGGAACAGGTGCAGGAAGGGGCCATAGACGATCGGCTTGTCGAAGGCCGCGAAGCGGTCGAGCGTCTGGGACAGGAAGGCGGCGCTGTCACTGAACAGGATGGGGTAGCCGTTCAGCAGCGCGGGCCAGAGCAGCAGCGGACCGCCGCCGAGAATGGCCACCGCAGCCATGCCCGAGCCGGGCGACGCGAGGGAGCGCGGCCGCGCAGCCCGGGCGGAGTCCACCCTCATGGCGTGGCGAAAAGCTCCACCACATAGCCCTCCGGGTCGGCGATACGCAGCAGGCGGGGCGGGGAGGCGTTGTGTCCCGGCGCCTCCAGCACCGGTACCCGGACGGTCAGCATGCGACGATGCCAGCGGTCCAGTTCCTCATCCGGCACCGGAAAGGCGAGCATGGCGCTCCCGGTATCCACGCTCTGCGGAAAGAGAGCGTCGCCGCGCGGCCAGAACACCAGCTCCACCCCGCCCAGCACCACCCGCGGCGGACTGCCCGGCAGGGCGGCGAGGCCAAGCACGCGGGTATAGAATTCCTGCTGCCGGCGAGGGTCGCGGCAGGGCAGGGCCAGCCGTGCCAGGGGGGCCAGGCTCAAGCCGGGGTATCCCAGCGGGCGGCGGCGGCATCGTCCGCCGCCTTGGCCTCCACCCAGCGCTCCCGGCCGTCGGCGAATTCCTCGCGCTTCCAGAAGGGGGCGCGGGTCTTCAGCCAGTCGATCAGGAAGGCGCAGCTTTCCAGCGCCGCCGCGCGGTGGGAGGAGGCGGTCAGCACCAGCACGATGGGCGCCCCCGGCGGCAGCCGGCCGACCCGGTGGATCACCGTGCAGCCGGTGAGCGGCCAGCGCGATTCGGCTTCGGCGGCGATGCGCTCGATCGCCCGTTGGGTCATGCCGGGGTAGTGTTCCAGCACCAGGGCCGCCAGCCCGTCATCGGCGCGGCACAGGCCGACGAAGCTGGCCAGGCCGCCGATATCGGTGCGGCCTGCCGTCAGGGCCGCGGATTCCGCCACAAGATCGAAGGGCGCTTCCTGCACGCGCACGGTGGCCATGGTGCTAGCCCCCGGTGACCGGCGGGAAGAAGGCCACCTCATCGCCCGGGGCGAAGCGGTGGTCCGGCGCGGCGAATTCCTGGTTCACCGCGGCGCGGATCTGCCGGGCATTGGCGAAGGCGGCGGCGTGGCCGGGGCTGCGGCCGGCCAGCCAACGCATCAGCCCGGCGATGTCCACCACCTCCACCGGGGGGGAGACCTCCTCCCCGGAAAGGCCGACCTTCTGCCGGACCCAGGCGAAATACAGGATGTGCAGGGATCGGTTCATACCCGCCTCAACGCGGCGCCGGCACCACCTGTACCCGGCCGTCAGGCCCGGTGATGGTCACCGTGTTGCCATCCCGCACCACCACCCCGGTGCCGCCACCGGGCTGGTTGAAGGGCTGGATGCGGTCGGTGCCGCCACTGGTCACCACCGGGCCGCTCGGCGTGTGGATCACCTGGCCATCGGCCCGCACCGGAGGCGGTTCCGGCATTCGGGCAGTCGGCGGAGGCGGCATGCTGGGGAATTCCGTGCTGCTGACCGAGGGCTCCAGCGCCGGGCCGGCACTGCCGCGGCGGCGGCGGGGCGGTGGCGGGGGAGGTGCCTCCGGCCGGTAGTCCGGGGCGCCGCGCAGCGCCTGATCCGGGTTCATCAATGTGGCGCGGGGGGCCTCGGCCACGGGCCAGACATCGCCCGCCTCGGGTTGCAGGGGCTCGGCGGCCGTGGCGACGCCGCGCACCCGCTGGACGGTCAGGCTTTCGGTCGCCAACGCGCCAGGGCGCGAGCCGCCCCAGGGGGCGCCGATCCGCTCCCCGGCGCCGGCAACGGAATCCGCCATGCCGGAGGTGGCCCTGTCGAAGCCGCCGCAGCCGCTCAGCAGGACCGCCATGCCCAGGGCCATGGCTGCCGCCTTCGGCGTCCTGCCTGCCGAACCATCGCTCCGTCGCATGCCAAGCTCCTGACGCTTTGTCTGCAAGATGCGCTGCCCGCCCCGCGCCCTCAAGGCCGCAGCACCGGGTCGCGGGTGGGTTTGGTGGCCGGGTTGGCCTGGGGCCCCGCCGCGTGCCGCAGCCCCGCCACCAGATAATCCCATCCGGTCACCAGGGTCAGCGCGGCGGCCACCCAGAGCATCGCCTCGCCGATCAGCGAAACCGGCAGGAAGCCCAGGCCAAGTGCCGCGGCGCCCGTATCGCCGGCCAGCAGCGTGCCCAGCGCGCCCATCTGGAAGCCGGTCTTCCATTTCGCCAACCGGGTCACCGGCAGGCTGATGCGCAGGCCGGAGAGGAATTCACGCAGGCCGGAAACCAGGATCTCCCGCAGCATGATGATGATGGCGGGAAACAGCGCGGCGAAGGAGAGCCGTTGCAGCCCGGCCAGTAGCATGAGTGCCGCCCCGACCAGCAGCTTGTCGGCGATCGGGTCCAGCATGCGCCCGAAACTGCTGACGCTCTGCCGCTGCCGCGCCAGCTTGCCATCGAAATAATCGGTGATGGCGGCTACGGAGAACAGCACGCAGGCGGCGGCATCGCCCCAGGGGGTGCGCAGCGCCACCAGCACCACCAGCAATGGGATGGCGGCGATACGGGAAAGCGTGAGCAGGTTGGGCAGGTCTGTGGGCATGGGGGTCGAATCTGGGGTGCGGCAACCTAGACCGCGATGGCCCAGGGTGGAAACACCGAGGGTGTGAAGCGCTGTGGCAGATGGACCGTCCTTGCTCAAGATGGCGGCCGCGCAGGCGTGAACCGCCGCGGCCTGGGCCGTCGCGCCCCGCGCTGCAATCCTCAGCCCGCTGCCGATCCGGCCGGGCCGGAGCCCGGGTGGAAATGGCCGTGGATGCGGCGTGCCATGCCGGGACCGATGCCGGGGCAGTTCTCCAGATCCTCCAGCGCCGCGTTGCGCACCCCGCGGGCGGAGCCGAAATGGTTCAGCAGCCGCCGCTTGATGGCACTGCCGACGCCGGGGATCTCGTCCAGCTCCGAGGTCACCAGCGCCTTCGACCGCCCGGCGCGGTGGGTGGTGATGGCAAAGCGGTGCGCCTCGTCGCGCAGCCTTTGCAGATAATACAGCACCGGGTCCCGCGGTGGCAGTTGGAAGGCTTCGCGCCCGGCCTGGTGGAACCATTCCCGCCCGGCATCGCGGTCCGGCCCCTTGGCGATGGCGACCAGCGGCACGTCATGCACGCCCATCTCGGCCAGGATCTCGCGCGCCGCGTTGAGCTGGCCCTGGCCGCCGTCAATGAGCACCAGGTCCGGCCAGGTGCCGCTTTCGCGCTCCGGATCCTCCTTCAGGGCGCGGCCGAAGCGGCGCTCGAAGACCTCGCGCATCATGGCGAAATCGTCGCCCGGCTTCACCGGGCCGCGGATGGCGAATTTGCGGTAGGCGGACTTGCGGAAGCCCTCGGGGCCGGCGGCGATCATCACGCCATAGGCGTTGGCGCCCTGGATGTGGCTGTTGTCATAGACTTCGATCCGCTCGGGGGTGGAGGGCAGCTCGAACAGCTTTGCCACGCCCTGCAGCAGCGCCTCCTGCGCCGTGCCCTCGGCCAGCTTGCGCTCGAGCGCCTCGCGCGCGTTGGTCTCGGCATGCTCGACGATGGCGCGCTTGTCGCCGCGCTGCGGCCGGTGCAGCTCCACCTTGCGACCGGCCTTGAGCGACAGCGCCTCCGCGATCAGCGCCTTCTCCGGCGGCTCATGGCTCAGCAGCACCAGGGGCGGCGGCGGCAGGTCGTCGTAGAGCTGGCCGAGGAAGCTTCCCAGCACCTCCTCCGGCGCCTGTTCGGCCTGGGCATTGGAGAGGAAGAAGGGGCGGTTGCCGTTGTTGCGGCCGCCGCGGAAGAAGAAGACCTGCACGCAACTGCGCCCGGCCAACTGGTGCAGCGCCACCACATCGGCATCGCCGACGCCTTCCAGGTTGATCCGGTCGCGGCCCTGGACATGGGTCAAGCCACGGATGCGGTCGCGGATCGCCGCGGCGCGTTCGAATTCCAGCTTCTCCGCCGCCGCTTCCATCTCCTTCGCCAATTCCTTCTGGATGGAGGGCGTCTGGCCCGAGAGGAACTGCTTCGCCTGGTCCACCAGCCCGGCATAGTCGGCCTGGCTGATGCGCCCGACGCAGGGCGCCGAGCAGCGGCGGATCTGGTAGAGCAGGCAAGGCCGGTCGCGGCTCTCGAACACCGTGTCGCGGCAGCTTCGCAGCAGGAAGACCCGCTGCAGCGCCGTCAGTGTCTGGTTCACCGCCCAGGCGGAGGCGAAGGGGCCCCAGTAGCTGGCGCCCTTGCGGCGTTCCCCGCGATGCTTGGTGATCTGCGGGTAGGGGTGGTCCTCGGTCAGCACCAGCCAGGGATAGGATTTGTCGTCCCTGAGCACGATGTTGTAGCGCGGCCGCAACCGCTTGATGAGGTTGGCTTCCAGCAGCAGGGCCTCGGCCTCGCTGGCGGTGGTGATGACCTCCAGGCTGCGGGTTTCGTGCACCATGCGGCGCAGCCTTTCGGGCAGGCGGCCGATCTGGGTATAGGCGGCGACGCGGCGCTTCAGGGCGCGGGCCTTGCCGACATAGAGGGCATCGCCCTTGGCATCCAGCATGCGATAGACGCCGGGCGAGAGCGGCAGGGTAGCCAACGTGGTCTCGATCACCCGCACGCCTTCCATGACGGGGGCGGGGTCCGGGCTTTCCGGCGCTTCGGAGGGGGGCCGGCTCATGCGGTTCGGCTCATGCTGGGCGAATATGGCGCCGGCGAAGTTCTCCACCGACTCTGTGGAAAACTCTGTGGATGTGTCCTCGGCGATCGGCCGCATATGGCTGTCATCCGCCAGTAACACGACCTTGCACAAAATTTGAGCAAAAAGGCAAGATACTGATATTACGGGGTATTTTCCCGAATTGCCTTACCAGGAATAAGTCAACAGAAGAATGGAGTTGACGTTGATTCGTTCGCCGCAAGGGTCACAGTTGGCGGTGGACAAACCGGGTGCCTGGAACCGTTTCACCCTCTGCTGCGCTCGATCATTACCCCAACGGTTGCAACGTCCTGGAAGGCGTCGGGCTTTTCCACCGCCACACGCGCCCGCCGCACCCGCGCATCGGCCAGTACCGCCACCGCGATCCGCTCGGCCAGGGTCTCGACCAGCAGCACATGCCCTGCGGCGGCGGCGGCGCGGGCGATCTGCACGACCTTGGCATAGTCCACCACCCGGGCGAATTCGTCGGGACCGACACCGGCCGGGGCGGCCTCGTCCTCCACCAGCAATTCCACCCCGATGACGACGCGCTGCGGCGCCGCCTTCTCATGCGGATGCACGCCGAGCCGGGCCTTTACCTCCAGCCCGCGGACGAAGACAAGCCGCGTGGCCTGCGCGGCATCGGGGGCGAAGCTCATTCGGGGAGGGGTTCCCTGCTGTGGGACGACGCCCATTGCAGATGCTGGCCGCCATCGAGCGCGAGCATCTGCCCTGTCACGGCCGGCAGGGCAAGCAGCGCCAGGGCCGCGCGGGACACCTCCTCGGGCGAGGTGCCGCGGTGCAGCGGCGTCGAGGCGCATTGGCGGGCGAATTGCTCGGGGGTCTGGCGCGTGCTGGGCAGCGCCGGACCGGGGCCGATGGCGTTCACCCGGATGCGCGGCGCCAGCGCCAGCGCCAATTGCCGGGTCAGCGACCACAGGGCGGATTTGGACACGGTGTAGGAGACGAAATGCGGCGTCAGCGACCAGACGCGCTGGTCCAGCATGTTCAGTACCATGCCCTCGGCCGCCATGGGCAGGGCCTGGGCGAAGGCCTGGGTCAGCAGGAAAGGCGCCCGCAGATTGGGTTCCAGGTGGCGGTCCCAGCTTGCCCGCGTCGCGTCCTGCCACTCGTCACGTTCAAAGACGCTGGCGTTGTTCACCAGCACGCCCAGCGTGCCGAGCGCCGCCTGCGCCGCCGGCAGCAACTCCGTTGTCTCGGC